>NZ_JAUBRK010000006.1:0-159903 GCF_036701825.1 Microcoleus sp. MOSTC5
AGACTCGAACTCATGCACTGGCTAATTTCATAAATTCCTTTTTTTGTCAACTCCTAATACTGAACCGACGCCCTAGGATACGTTATAATTTTTGGTTTCTGGTTTTTAGAAGCGACCTACTGGAGGGTGCAATTTTATTACATACAAAGAGCCGATGCAGTTACCCAATTCTTGAATAATGAAAGCGCCTTAGATGAAAGTTTTAATACCCGTTCAATACCGGAAGGTCTAGTTCACCCG
Organism: Microcoleus sp. MOSTC5; assembly: GCF_036701825.1. Classification (NCBI taxonomy): domain Bacteria; kingdom Bacillati; phylum Cyanobacteriota; class Cyanophyceae; order Oscillatoriales; family Microcoleaceae; genus Microcoleus; species Microcoleus sp. MOSTC5. Next base: position 241 of record NZ_JAUBRK010000006.1, read on the forward strand.
CTCGGTTCGTTAAAAAAACTTAAAATGCCTTCTTTATGGAGAGCTATGTGCGCTCCATCAATCTATATTTTTTATACCTTTTTGTTTGTTGTTAATTCGATCGTTTGGTTAATAACTCTTAAAACAGCCCTCTAACTGGGTAATATCCCAATGTGCGATCGACCGGACAATATCTGCCATCCCAACTAACTAAAAGTGTAAATTGGAGGTTCAATTTGCTTGCTACTCCAAAAAACGGTTGCTTTCTGTATCGTTTGGGTTAAGAGTTCGCCTGTTCTCTCCTCAATACTCTGTTGGTTATTTTCAAATAACCAGAACTGTTCGCGATCGACTTCTACTACGACAGCAACCTCTTATATTCAGGACTTAAGCAACTGGCATACTAAAATCAAGCTTTAGGGTGCTTCAGGTAAATTTCTAGAACGATTATTGAGGGTTTAAAAATCGGACGCACCTTACTAATTGTGACTATTTCCAATTTTAAAAGAACACGAAAATGCAGTCCTTACCCGCAGCTAAACAGGTTTGACACCAACTAACAAAGTGAGCTCCCGCCACTTCCAATAACAGTCTGCATCGGTAAAACCAATTTCTCTAAACCACCGCAATTGCGTTTCCATATCGAGCAATTTATTAGACGGATCGTCTGGCGAATCGCTAATACCCAGCGCCTCTCGAAATTTTTGATGCAAAGCCGGAGTTGCTGACGCTACGTGTTCCAAATTGCAAAAAATGCCTCCGGGCTCCAAAAGCTCGAAAATCTCAGCGTAAAGCGAACGTTTGCGATCGTCTATTACGTGATGAATCGCAAAACTAGAAACAACTGCATCAAACTTGCCCAAATCCGGTAGCGATTCATCAAAATTGTGCTCGATTACCGTGACATTCTGGTCATCAGCAAAGCGAATTCTGGCTTTTTCCAGCATTGTCGGCGAAAAGTCGATCGCCACACATTCAACATTTGGTCGATCGCACTTAAGCAGACCCAACAAGCGCCCGTCTCCCGTGCCCACATCCAGAATTCGCTTAACATTTTTCGGCACTTCCTCCAACAAAACCGCTTCACCTTCAGTGCGGTGAGGAATTCCATCAGCTTTAGCAAGATACCACAAAGCGTGTTCCGCCGAAGTCCAAAGATTCACTTGACTCATAAATTTTCAGCTCTCATAAACCTCGCCATTTTTGCGAGTAAAAATCCAACTATTCCCGTTAGCTTTCGCAATTAGATCGTCATCGGGATATTCGGCACTATCTCCCGGAGTGCGATCGCCAATTTCCAGATAAACAACATCTGAATTCGTGCGGTTGACTAAATGGTGTCCGTCAGCATCCCCAGCCGGAAAACCCGCCGCCATACCCGGTTTCAGCACTTGCTCTCCCGAATTTACAATCAGAGTAACTTCCCCTTCCAGAACATAGATAAACTCATCTTGACGGGAATGCCAGTGCCTGAGAGCAGAACAACTTCCCGGTGCAAGTCTCACCAAATTTACCCCAAAATTCTGCAATCCGGCAGCATCGCCCAAGCGTTTTTTTACTCTGCCCGCCACAGCAGATTTGAATTGCTGAGGGTACTTGGAACCCGTAATTTTCGGCACATTTTCAGGATGGATAATCATATAACAGGTCTGACAGCAGTTGTAAATTTTCTCTTTTTTCTCTTCCTTCGCGGTTCGTTTTTCTGTTTTTATTATTACAAAACACGCTTAAATTCAAGATAAATACAATTTTATAGCACTTACCAGCTCCCCGCCACTTTCGCCTCCCACCTCCGACAGTTCCCCCAACTCATTAAGAATGTGTTATAAATATTGAGATTCATTAAGAAATATTGCTCAAATGTTCGTTTCCCCCTCCGGCGTCAGCAAACTCAAAGAATCTTTAAAAGAAAAAGTATTCTTTGGGAATGAGCCAACCCCCGAACTCATAGCCATCTTACTGATTTACTTCGTCCAAGGCATTCTCGGACTCGCCCGCTTAGCCGTCAGCTTCTTTCTCAAAGACGAACTCGGCATGAGTCCGGCAGAAGTCTCGGCAATGCTGGGCGTCGTAGCCCTGCCTTGGATTATCAAACCCGTGTTCGGCTTCATGTCCGACGGCTTGCCGATATTCGGCTACCGCAGACGCCCTTACATCGTCCTCTCCGGGCTGCTGGGAACGTCAGCATGGGTGAGCCTCGCTACAATTGTACACACACCGCTTGCCGCTACAGGGGCGATCGCCCTGAGTTCCCTCTCCCTCGCCGTCAGCGACGTCATCGCCGACTCCCTGGTAGTCGAAAGGGCCAGAAAAGAATCCGTTACCGACGCCGGTTCCCTGCAATCCTTGTCTTGGGGCGCTTCAGCCCTCGGCGGACTAATTACCGCCTACCTCAGCGGTTTCCTGCTGCAACACTTCAGCACCCACACCATATTTTTAATCACCGCATCTTTCCCGCTCATTGTATCAGCAACAGCTTGGTTAATTACCGAAGAAAAAACCAACAAAATAACCGACTTTGAAAGTGTCAAAGACCAATTAAAAAAACTGCGGCAAGCTGTTACCCAAAAATCAATTTGGCTGCCAACCGCCTTTCTCTTCGTCTTGCAAGCCACCCCAAGTTCAGACTCGGCCTTCTTCTTTTTCACAACCAACGAATTAGGCTTTCAACCAGAATTTCTCGGCCGAGTGCGTCTCGTTACCAGCATTGCCGCCCTCGCCGGCGTCTGGCTGTTTCAGCGCTTCCTCAAAACAGTTCCATTTCGAGTAATTTTTGGCTGGTCAACGGTCATGGCGACTGTTTTGGGCATGACTACTTTATTATTAGTAACTCATGCGAACCGAGCTTTAGGAATTGACGATCGATGGTTCAGCATCGGAGACAGCCTGATCCTGACAGTAATCGGACAAATTGCTTATATGCCGGTGCTGATACTCTCCGCCCGCTTGTGTCCCCCAGGCGTCGAAGCAACTTTATTTGCGCTGCTGATGTCAATCGTAAATTTAGCAGGACTTTTGTCCCACGAAGGCGGTGCACTTTTGACCCACTTGCTAGGAATTACCGATCGCAATTTCGATAACCTCTGGCTGCTAGTCATCATCACAAACCTGTCCACACTTCTGCCCCTACTGTTCTTAAATTGGCTGCCCGCCGAGAGTACAGAAAGCAACGATCCAAACTCTCAAAAGTCTCTTCCCGTATTAGAACCCGAACTGGGCACTTCCAAACCAGGCGGACAGCATTTCATTCCCGAATACTTTCCCGACTTAGTACCGACAGTAAGGTCACAAAGCCGCACCGCAGATAGCAAATAAAGGCAGGCATACACGGCTTTTGACACGGATACACGGCTGAATTTAACTGTGTTTCCCCATTCTTCGACTTTCACCCTCTCTGCGCTCTCTGTGTTCTCTGCGGTTAAAAAATTCGCTCCCGTAACACCAATGCAAAACTTACAACTTTCCGCATCTCAAACAGCCGCCCCAAAATCATCCTACGATCGCACAGACTGGCAGCGCGGCTACGAATCCCAACCCAACGAGTCCGACTACTGGATTGACAACATAGAAGGCGAAATCCCCGCCGGCTTGCAAGGCACATTCTTTCGCAACGGGCCCGGATTATTGGATGTCAACGGCCAGCGCATCCACCACCCGTTTGACGGCGACGGGATGGTTTGTGCGATCGCAATTTCCGAAGGTCGCGCCCATTTCCGCAACCGATTCATACACACAGAAGGCTATCTCGCCGAACAAAAAGCCGGAAAAATCCTCCACCGAGGCGTTTTCGGCACACAGAAACCGGGCGGCTGGCTAGCCAACATCTTTGATGTCAAAATCAAAAATATTGCCAACACCAACATCATTTATTGGGGCGACAAACTGCTAGCACTTTGGGAAGCAGCACAGCCCTACAGGCTCGACCCCCGCAGCCTAGAAACACTCGGCTTAGATACCCTAGACGGCATCTTGGAACCCGGTGAAGCCTTCGCCGCCCACCCGAGAATTGAAAAAGGGAAAAATGGCAAAGGAGACAGATTAGTCAACTTTTCCGTCAAGCCCGGTTTGTCGAGTACCATCACGATTTACGAACTCGACGAAAGCGGCAAACTTTTGCAGCGTCACGCCCATGCAATACCGGGTTTTGCCTTCCTGCACGACATGGTAATTACCCCGAATTACTGCATATTCTTCCAAAATCCCGTCAGCTTCAATCCGCTGCTTTTCTTGTTAGGATTTCGGAGTGCCTCCCAGTGCATTCAATTTTCGCCAAACAAGCCAACGCAAGCAATTTTAATTCCCCGCAACGGCACTGACGAGGTGAAGATATTAGAAACGGAACCTTGTTTTGTCTTCCACCACTGCAACGCATGGGAAGAAGGAGGCGAAGTTTTTGTAGATTCAGTTTGTTACGAATCATTTCCAACTGTAGAAGCAGACGGCGATTTTCGCGAGATTGATTTTGATAGCGTTCCAGCGGGCGAATTGTGGCGCTTTAAGTTAAATTTGCAAGACAAAACCGTGCAGCATCAAGTTGTTGAAACTCGGTGCTGCGAGTTTCCAACTTTGCATCCTAATAATGTCGGACAACCTTACCGATATCTTTATATCGGTGCTGCGGATTCTCCCACGGGAAATGCTCCTTTGCAAGCTATCCTCAAAATTGATTTCGTGACTGGTGAAAGGCAAATTTGGAGTGCGGCACCGCGCGGTTTTGCGGGGGAACCTGTGTTTGTTACCCGTCCCGGTGCTGTTGCTGAGGATGACGGCTGGCTGCTGGTTTTAATGTATGATGCAGCTCATCATCGATCGACCTTAGTGATTTTAGATGCTCGCGACATCACCAAAGGGCCCCTAGCGCGCTTGCATTTAAAACAGCACATTCCCTACGGTTTGCACGGCAGTTTTACACCCAATGTACTGCTTCCTATCGGTTCCTAGTTGCGCTACTATGGGCGGGCTCTCCTGCCCACTCCACAAGAAGGAAAATTGAACTCTTGTGGAACAGGCCGGAAAGCCTGTTCCTGAAAATGGTGCAAAATGTCAGTTTTAACTGAGATTTTGCACCATTCTCAATAAGCCTTTTACGAGCGGGATCTGGGGCCCACCCCACAAGAAATTCACTCTTTGTGGGACAGGCCGAAAAGCCTGTTCCTGAAAATGGGGCAAGATGTCAGTTTTCACCGATTTTAGCTATGAGACACAAGTTTTAACCCCTGACGGACTGGCGGACTGGCGGACTGGCAGACTGCAGGAAATACTAACAACAAATCAAAATGTAAAATATCCATAATAAATGCAAACTGTCAACAAATTTAAACTCAAAAAAATACTTATTTTAATTTGCAGCCTCGCAGTAAGTTTGGCAATTATCTTATTTATTTACTCTCACAATGCTAACGCCCAAGAGCCTTACAGACCGTCTCAAGATACCGCTGCGCCCCTCAAAGGCTTGGTAGAAGTCAAAATGGCGGTAATTGCAGTTGATCCCATTAAAAACGAATTAGAAACTCGCTTGCAGTTTGAACTCAAAGGTATTTATAAAAAAGGACCAACTTACCCGGCTCAAGACTTGTTAATGACAGTTAACGGCGCAAATGTACAGGATTCGGAAATTACCTTTAAAGAAGGCAAACCGATGATTGTCCCTGCATTAAAATTTAACTTAGTCAAGGGAAAAATTAATAATTATCCGTTTGACAAGCACATTGCTAAAGTAGCTATTTCCATCGACCCGCTGCCTTCGATTGGTAAAAAGTTTGCTCCCTTTGAACTGAATCCCGTACCTCTGGAATTTAAGTTTAATGCCGATGTTCCCGGTTTCGACATCAGTTATAAGCCGATGGAAGAGAATTCATCTATCTTTATTTATATCGATGTTTCTGCAACTCGCTCGCTGCCAGTGAAATTCTTTGCCTTAGTGATTATTGTGATCATGTGGGTGCTGTCAACTATGGCACTTTTGCTAGCATTAAAAGTGATGCAATCTGGGAAGTTGCCGGAAGTGGGAATGCTGAGTTGGACTGCTGTGATGCTGTTTGCTTTTCCCGCTATTCGCAATGCTCAACCGGGGGTGCCGCCCGTGGGCACTGCCAGCGATTTCCTTTCGTTTTTTTGGACAGAAATTATAGTTGTGGTGGCTTTAGTTATTATTGGTAGCTGTTGGTTGAAGCGGTATCATCCGCCAAGTGAATGATTTTATATTTGAAGAATTTACCCCAGAAATAAATCAGGGGGCTTGTACCTCGATACTTTCAATTAACCGTCAACAGCCAACAGCCAATAGTCAACACTTAACTAAATTCAAAGATTTAATGTTTGACTTCCAAATTCTCAATATCCTTTGCGGGTACGCCCAAACCGCGCAAGATAGTAAAAGCAATAATTCGATATCCCGACGGATTGGGATGAACTCCATCTGCCGCTAACAAATTCAAAGTTTTACCCGCGTGCTTTTGATACGTGCCGATAACTTCCCGAAAAGGTGCATTCAAATCGATAAATAAGCACTGATTCTGCAACGCAATTTCTCGCATCGCGGCAATATACTCTTGCAACCTGCGATTTTCTGGGCAGTCGAGAATTTCGCCGATAGGAGTAGGAGAAAGCAGTACAACTCGAATTCCTGCGGCTTTTGCCGCCAGCACCATTTGAGTTATTTTCTCCCGATATTGTGCCAGTGGTACTCCGGTGGGCAACTTGCCTTGCGGATAAAAGCGCAGGTTTTGGAAGTCAAAAAAAGAGTGCCAAACGTCGTTGACTCCGACATTAATCATCACTAAATCTGGCTTTTGGTCGATCGCATCTTTCTGGAAGCGCGCTTGCATATCCGTCGCCTTGTTACCGGAGATTCCGGCGTTGACGATTTCAATTTTGCGATCGGGATAAAGGGCATTCAGATAGCGTTGCAGCAGCCAAACGTAACCTCCGGGGTATTTTCCGGCCTCGGTGATGCTGTCGCCCACTGTCACAATTTTGCGCCGGCCCGCCAGCACGTTTTGGATTTCTGGCGGCGGCGTTGCTTCGGATGCGGATTCTTTAAACACTGGAATTAAAGAGTGAGGAATGTTGAAAGCAATAATAGCAGCAATTACGGCGATCGCAAGTCTGATAAAAACTTGCCTCAGCCGGGATTTGGGACGGGGCGATCGCGCATTTGCAGACATAAGGAAGAAGGAAGAATAAAAAAGAGCCTATTTGATGCGTGTCCTCACTTTAATCGTAGATTTTAGCCTGAGTCTTCTGAGAGTGAGCCATCAATTTCGCTATAGTTGCAAACAATCCTGGACTTCGGCGTGAGACGTTCGGCGAGATCGGTCGATTTGCGATCGGTCGAACGCTGAGGAATGACGTTTATTGCAGGTTTTAGTGTTTAGTATTGCAGGTCGCTACATATCCCTGCTAGTCGGTTTAAGCTTTTGCACAAAATTCATCCACCGCTGAACCTTAGAACCGGTGATGTCTAAAATCGGAATAGAATAGACATCTGATTCAGGAGGACCCCCCTCAGTATCTTTGGCAATGCTTGTGCGTTCTGGCTTACCTAAGCCGTAGGTTGAAGCCATTTCGCTAGCTAAACTACAGGGAATTCTAAAGTTTCCCATGCGAATACTTCCATTACCTGCTGAATAAACCCATTCATAACCGGAAACGCCTCTAAACTGCTGGCACAAAAAATGGGAAGTTTCAAACATTTTGGCAAGATGAACATCGTAGAAACGAAGCTTGCCACCGTAAGCCGGTTGAGTTGTATCTCGATTGGGTGCAGTAAGTTGCATGAGGACAAAGCCTCCCCTAGCTTCTGTCCCACCATACCGAATGCTGAGCGGCACCTGGGTGCTTTCTTGAGCCAGGATGATGTTAACCTTTTGAGTAAATTTAGCGCTGTCAGCCTCAGCAATTGTTTCGCTACCCAAGTAAGTAGGAGCAGAAAAAGCGAGGTTTGCAGGCAGTAATATAACCGCACAGGTTATTAGTTTTGCCAAATTGTGGCGCTCTGCTTTTTTGGCGATCGCGTATGTTTTTCTTAGCACAGTTCGATAATATGACCCTCCACCAGCACAACCATATTATAATTACCCTCCTAAATAAATTTCGTTTTTGCGATCGCATCTATCGCGCGATCGCTCAAAATTAAAAATGTCAAATTAAAATTGTACTGCTCGATAACTGAGCGCAATGGTAAGCAAAGCCGATGCCGCCAGCGCCGCAGCCGTCCGAACATGATTCCAGAACGTCCATTCGGTAAGGTATCTAGCCCATAGGCCCGCACCGTCAGTGCTGCTTGGCTCGACAGTCGCCAGCGCATCATTTAGCGGCACATTGAACGCCATCGTCACTCCTACAGTACCGACAATATAGAGCAGGCTGCCAAGGAGCAAGTAAGCGGCACCGGGTTGGTGCCACTTTAACAGCGAGGAGATAGCCAGAAAGATGCAAGCAACAGCCGTTGCGAATAGCGCCGTCATAAATAACGGATTAATCGCCGTTATATTGATGGCTTGCATGGCGGCAATACCCTGTGCTGGTTGGAGTCGGGCAAGGGCTTTCATCACAAACGTCGAGAAGGCGAAGAAGACTCCAGCCATCAGCCCGCAGCCTAGTGCCGAGCAAAGCTTCAATGTGAAAAGCGAGTAGTCAACCATTGCCATAAAACCTCCTGCGAATTACTGTCCAATGCCTTGTTAGTGCATTGTGTCATTGTATTTTTAACCTTGATATTGAGCCGAGAAACTTGACGTAAAGTGGACAGGGTGGAAAGCAAACCGCAAATAAAAGTTAACTTCTTAACCACTACCATGCTCTTATTAAGAGCTAAAAGCAATCTAGCAGAGAGTTAAGGACTAAATCACTTACAACTTAAAAAATGTGGCTGATTTTGATTGTCAATGCTATACTACTTCGTAGTAGCTAAAAGCTTAGGGATTCCAGCACTCCCTGCTTGACCAAAAGCAGGTTTTACTATTCAAACTTAGCACTCACAGACAACGTAACCTCCGGGGTATTTTCTTGCCTCGGTGATGCTGTCGCCCACTGTCACAATTTTGCGCCGGTCGGGGAGCACCTTCTGGATTTCTGGCGGCGGCGTTGCTTCGGATACGGATTCTTTAAACACGGGAATTAAGGAGTGAGGAATTTTGAAGGCGATAACAGCAGCAGCAATTACGGCGATGGCAAGTCTGATTAACACTTGCCTTAGCCGGGGTTTGGGATGAGGCGATCGCGCATTGGGAGACATTACGCAGTTTCCGTCTAAAAGTAGAACTATTTATGTCGGCAATAATCATATCCACTTTCGGAGTTTTTGTCACTTATTTTAATAAGTCAGTCCTGGACGAAAAAAAGCAACGTTTTGACGCCTAATCGGAAGTTATAAGCTTTAACCCAGAAACCTGATTCTTGACCCCGTATGGGTAAGTTTTATACGACGTGAAGTTACTTAGGTTTTTGTCGCCCACATCTCTCGGTGTAATTGCCATCACAAAAAAACTCCCAAAATATCACATGATTTTTGCTACTTACAGCACAACTTGAGAAGGGAAGCGCGATTTATAATAATCTTGATAAGTTCAGGAAACAAGTTTTCATCCGAGGTTAAAGCAATGGTAGCAAATTCAAATTTTTTATATCCTCAAAATCGCTATTACGGTGAAGTAAAGCCAGAGAATGTGGTATTTAATGCGAATTTACAAGAGTTTTCTCAGAGAGTGGGTTACATCAGTTCCTTGACATCTAACGGTAAAATCTCTGTGGAACAGGCATTTACTCAGATCCAAACACTGTGGGAACAGGTGGAAAAGTCGAAAACGCAGTTGGGAATTGGCGAAAATCCATTTTCAGCTTGAATAATTAGCGGTTGGCTTGGAAGTTGAGTTACGCGCCATAGATGCCGATCGATTATTCCACAGCTTAAGATGAAAAAGTTGCTAGTGGCGATCGACCTTTTTGCCTATGAGTTCCGACCTAGTTCCTCTCCTTCCCAAAGTATCCGTCGGCCGCCGCGCCGCGGCCCTCTGCATCGACGGAATCGCAGTTTGGCTGCCCAGTTTGCTTCTGGGCACTAATGCGATCGTCCAAACCATATTTTTTGTTTTGCTGTGGCTGATCCTGCGCGTAGCCATCGTCAGGAAAAACAAAGGTCAAAGTCTCGGGCGCTGGGCTTTAGACATGAAAATTGCCGATACCCGATTCCAACGGACTCCCGGAGTGCAAGAACTGTGCAAGCGCGAGGCATTGCTGGGCATTTGCGCTGGCTTAGCCTTCGCAGGTATAGCTGGACTCACATCTACCAACGCCGCCGTCTTGCTGCTGATGCTGCCTCTGGCGATCGACTGTAGCGTTGCCCTCACCTCCGCCGAAAGGTTTCCCCAAGCTTTCCACGATCGCATCGGCGGGACGATCGTCGTCGGAACCCGCCGCGGCTACTCCCTAGATATCAAAGTTAGAAGATTGCTTGACCAAGTGCAGAGCAATGTGAGAAGATAATAAATTGTGTTTAAATTAGTCGAAATTTATTTAGAATTATGGCTAAAGGCGTCCGCATCATAATTACTCTAGAGTGTACTGAGTGCCGTACAAACGTAAGCAAACGCTCAAAAGGCGTGTCTCGGTACACCACCACCAAGAACCGCCGCAACACGACGGCGCGGCTGGAACTCAAAAAGTTCTGCCCCCATTGCAACAGGCACACTGCCCACAAAGAGATCAAGTAGTGATTAGTCATTAGTCCTTAGTCATCAGTCATCAGTCGTTGGAAATTGATATTGAACCCGCCCAAAAACGGGTAAAAGCCCCCGACAATCCTGAGTGGAGAGCGCAAAATTTTAGACGAAGGTTCAAGCTCCCAGATTCATTTGTGGAGTAAATCTAAAATCTAAAATCTAAAATCGACTAACCCGCGAAAAGCAGATAACTAACAAATGCTTTACTGACGGCTAGCAACTAACGGCTAATAACTAAAAACTAAGTCAACAGTCAACAGTCAACAGTCAACAAACAACAAACCATGACTTACTTTCGCCGGCGCGTTTCGCCCATCAAACCAGGAGACCCGATCGACTACAAAGATGTCGATTTGCTCAAAAAATACGTCACAGAACGCGGTAAAATTTTGCCCCGCCGGATTACCGGTTTGACGGCAAAACAGCAGCGAGACCTGACCAGAAGCATCAAAAGAGCAAGAATTGTAGCTTTGATGCCCTTCGTAAACCAAGAAGGTTAACAGGATTTGGGATTTTGGGTTTTAGATTTTGGACTGGGAATAAGACTTGCGCGAAAACAACGTCTTTCTGCTATTAAGAGTGCAGCAAGAATGCAGCGAAGTAATCGCGAAATAGGGTTGAGAGTCGCCGCAGCGCAAGTCTTAATCCAAAGTCAAAAGTTAAAAAATAAGAAAGAAAAAGAAAAACTTTTTATTAGATTTTAACTGTCACAATTGACCATAAAAATTGCCAAGATCCAAAATCTAAAATCGCAAGCTCGAAACTCGATAAGTGGCTACTGTAAAAATCCAAAATCTCAAATATAAAGCTGGCAAGTGGAGAAGGGAACCTTAGTAGAATTTAGAGTGCACGGCGACCGCCGTCTGGCAGTTGCCGATCGCCCCGACGGCAAGAAAAACTGGATCGTGGTAGACGAAAACGGTCAACCGCACAGCATACCGCCCAAACAAATCAGCTACGAAGCAGTCGGAGAAACTTACAAACCCTCCGACATTCCCAAATTTCTCAAAGAAGTAGAAGCCTACTCAGATCCGTCGAGTTTGGAAGTAGCTTGGGAACTCCTAGTCGGCGACGGAGAAACGACAGATCCCGAATCCCTGGCAATGCTGTTATTTTCCGAACGCAGTGCGGCCCAGTGTTACGCGGCTTACTGTTTGCTATCAACAGATAAATTGTATTTCAAACAAAAGGGCGATCGCTACGAACCGCGATCGGCCGCCCAAGTAGCCGAAATCAAACACCAGCAAGAAGTAGAACAGCAGCGACACCAAGAATCCCAAGGATTTTGGGATCGAGTCAAACAGCGGCTGGCAGGAAAAAATGTAGATTGGGAACACAGCGATCGAACTCGCCTCGACGCCCTGGAACGCTTTGCCCTCCTCGGAGAAGAAGCAACGCACCGCACCCCGGCTTTAGAAACTTTAGCCAGCTTAGAACGCTCCGAAAACTCCGAAGCAGCCTTTGGGCTCCTAGTCGATCTCGGCCTCTGGAGTACCCACGAAAACCTGTTTTTGCGGCGCAGCCAAATTCCCCTACAATTCTCCGCAAAGGTATTAGAAGTGGCCCAACGCTGCCTAGAAAATCCCCCAACCGACTCGGACACAAATCGTCTCGATTTAACTCACCTCAAGGTTTACACGATCGACGACGAAAGCACCACCGAAATCGACGACGGCCTCAGCTTAGAATTCCTCGAAAACGGCCAGCAGCGACTCTGGATACACATCGCCGATCCCACCCGCTTGCTTTCCCCCGGAGACGAACTCGACCTCGAAGCCAGAAAGCGCACCACTACAGTTTATCTGCCCACGGGAATGATTCCCATGTTTCCCCCAGCTTTGGCAACCGGGCCGATGAGTTTAATTCAAGGTAAAGAGTGCAGCGCGCTCAGCTTCAGCGTCACCTTAGACGAAATCGGCGCGGCTCAAGATTACAGCATCCACATCAGCACCATAAAACCCACCTACCGCTTGACCTACGATGACGTAGACGAAATGCTGGAGTTGGGAATCGAAGCAGAACCGGAAATAGCAGCGATCGCCTCTGCGGCAAAACTGCGGCAAAAATGGCGGGAAGCCCAAGGCGCAATCAGCATTTTCATGCCCGAATCCGTCATCAAAGTCAACGGCGACGACATCAAAATCCACGTCATCGACGACTCCACAGCCCGGATGCTAGTAGCCGAAATGATGATTTTAGCCGGCGAACTAGCCGCCCGCTACGGTCAAGCTCACAGCCTGCCCATACCATACCGCTATCAGCCACAGCCCGAACTCCCTCCTGATGAAGAACTGCTGGCAGTGCCGGCAGGCCCCGCCCGCGCTTGCGCCGTGCGCCGCTGTATGCCCCGCAGCGAAATGGGCCTCACCCCCGGACGCCACGCCGGCTTGGGTTTGGAATTATACACTCAAGTTACTTCCCCGATCCGCCGCTATACCGACTTGCTGACTCACTTCCAAATCAAAGCCCACCTGCGAGGCGAACCCCTACCTTTTTCCGCTGAAGAAATACAGGACATTGTGATGTGTCTCGGCACCGCAGTTAAAGAAGCATCCACCGTCGAACGCCAAACAAACCGCTATTGGGGATTGGAATATTTGCGGCGCAACCCAGACGAAGTTTGGGAAGCTTTAATGCTGCGCTGGCTGAGGGAAGACAGCAATCTCGGATTGATTTTATTGGAAGAGTTGGGTTTAGAATTGGCAATGCGATTTGGTCGATCGGTCGCCATAGGCGATCGGCTAGAAGTCAAAGTCACTCACTGCGATCCGCGATCGGATGTCATTAACTTCCAAGAAATGATCTTTGAAGCCGCACAATAGGATTTGAGATTTGAGATTTTAGACTGCAAAAATCTGCGTTGAAGGCTGAAACTGAGGATAAATCTCGTTTTTAGTCGAGTTTCTGACCGAAAGCATCCAGGATACAAGCCCCCGGATTCATCCGTCCAGAAATAAAAAACCTGTATCCGATGAAACTTGCCCCCCGAATTTATCCGTGGGGTCAATGCTTCAATTCTAAAATCTAAAATCTAAAATCTAAAATCTAAAATCTAAAATCGATTGACCCCCTCGCATCCCCCTTGTCAAGGGCAGGGGGGTAAAAAAGATGATGGGTTCATATCTAGTCCTGTAAAATAATCGTAATTCTTGTCGGGGCGGGTTCACCCCCGATCTGTAATATCAGCTAGAAATCCCGTAAACCGGCCCCGACCAAAATATTGTGGTCGATCGATTGGACATGGTGTCCAATCGAAGACGGGTAATACTTTTGACGTTAAGTTGACACGCTGTGCTATCTCCTCTCTTCCTGTGTGTCCTTTGCGTGCTCTGCGGTTAATAAAAAAAACTTCAGCATTGTAAAAATTGGAAGTTTTTACCGCAGCCTAGTAATCTAAAATCTAAAATTTAAAATTTAAAATCGCAAAATGCCCAATTCAATTAGCCAAGTTCAGCCGCCGCTGGAATTCATACCACCAGCCTACAACCCGCTAGTGATGCAAGGTTGTAAGCAAATACTCCCCTGGTGGCTGCGATTTCGGACGAATATCAGCCACATCCAAGCCGAAAACGTCGAAACCCTCGCCGAACTATTCCACCAATTTCAAAATCAGAAAGTTCGCTTCTTGCTAGCCTTCCGCCACCCCAACTCAGACGATCCGTACTGTTTGGGACAACTAATTTGGAAACTCGTTCCCCAGGCGGCGCGGGCAAAAGGCATTCCCCTAAAATTCCCGGTACATTCCCACTTTATCTACGATCGCGGCATTCCCCTCTGGGCCGGTGCGGGCGTCGGCTGGTTGTATTCCCACCTCGGCGGCACTCCGATTGTTCGCGGAAAAATCGATCGCCTTGGATTGCGATCTGGCCGCAATTTATTTGCCAACAGCCAATTCCCGATCGCCGCCGCCCCAGAAGGCGCCACCAACGGTCACAATGAAATAGTTAGCCCCCTCGAACCGGGAATTGCTCAAATGGGCTTCTGGTGCGTTGAAGATTTGCTAAAAGCCGGACGCACTGAAAAAGTTTTAATTGTGCCGATCGGCATTCAATACCGCTATGTCAACCCACCTTGGCAACCCCTAGAAAAACTTTTAACTCAATTAGAAATTGATTGCGGACTGCCACCCTTAGATCGCACCGCGATCGCCAACTTAGAGACAGCCAATCCCGATTCCGAAAACCCTAATCACAAATTCCAATATCTCCGCCTTATCCGACTGGGCGGTCATTTGCTAGCAGTGATGGAAGAGTTTTACAGCCGTTTTTATCATAAAACATTACAGCCACAAACATCTATTTTAACATCGTTATCGCTCCCTGAAAAAACTGCAAACGATTCGGGCAATGAAGTAATGATCGCTCGACTGAAAGCACTGTTAGACGTGGCTTTGCAAGTAGCAGAAGAATATTTTAATTTAAAGCCAAAAGGCAGTTTAATAGACCGCTGCCGCCGTCTGGAACAAGCAGGCTGGGACTATATTTATCGAGAAGATATCA
Source organism: Microcoleus sp. MOSTC5 (assembly GCF_036701825.1). Lineage (NCBI taxonomy): Bacteria > Bacillati > Cyanobacteriota > Cyanophyceae > Oscillatoriales > Microcoleaceae > Microcoleus > Microcoleus sp. MOSTC5. The sequence continues at coordinate 15,440 of NZ_JAUBRK010000006.1, forward strand.
AAAATATTGCAGCACTTTCTCCCTTAGAAAGAGGATTAGCCGATCGCCTCGCTGAAGAAGCAAGTCTTCGGATGTGGCACATGAGACTTGTAGAAAGTTTCGTGTCCGTCACGGGCAGGTACGTCGAAGAAAAGCTAACAGCAGAACGTTTGGCAGAAACAACTTTACTGCTGTGGGACGTACTGGCTCGCATCAAAGGGGGAAATCCTTTCGGCCGACCGAAGTTGGGCAAACAGCAAGTACAAATGACCGTGGGCGAACCGATATCAGTGGGCGATCGCTGGGAGGGATATCAAACCAGCCGCAGGTTAGCAGTGGCCGAACTCACTCAAGACTTGCAATCAGCTTTAGAAAGAATGATTAAATCTTAATTAGTCTGATGGGGAAGATGTTCAAGGGAAGAAGGAAGAGGTTCGAGGGAAGAAGGAATATATATTTTTCTTTCCTACCTTTTTCTTTTGTGAAGTGTAAACACATTGTTATAGACTTTTGGAATAGGTCTAATGAACCGCCAACGCTCGCTCGACAATGAACCAATAAAAATTACCAATGACTAACCAACCTATCGATTTGTCTACTAACTCAATTAAGGTAAAACTGCTGAATTATTTAGCGCAGGAATTGCTCACACCGCTCACTTCTGTTCTCGGCATGGCAAGCGTGTTGAAACAAGAAATTTATGGCCCCTTAACGAGCAAACAAAAAGAATATATTGATGTGATCCAAGACAGCAGCCGATCTTTGCGATCGCTAGTTGAAGAAATTTTGGAACTGGCAGAACTAGATGATTCCGCTTTCACGTTGAAGCGAACCGCAGTCGATATAGAAACTTTGTGCCAGCAGGTTGTGACAATCTTGTTGCCGGCGGCAAGTAGGCGAGAGCAAGAAATTAATTTGTCGATGGGGCCCGGGCCGCGCATCTGGTTGGTCGATAAAGATAAGGTTCAGCAAATGCTGCACCACTTAATTTTTAGCATTATTCAATCTGCTGGGGCAGGCAGCGTGATTCGAGTCCACGTTTCTCGGAAAGAAGACGGTATCAACATCGGAGTTTGGGTTTTTCATCCTTGGTTGGGAGAAAGTTTGCCCCATGCTAAACTCTACACCGACTACTTGTTGAAGGTCGGATCGGGTAGCGGTTCGCCATCGAACTCCGAAACCGACTCCCCCGGAGAACCGCAACTCCCGACACAGGGTTCGCAGCGATTAACGCTGGCGTTTTCTGAGTTGGCGGGTTTGGTGGCGCAGAATGCCGAGGATACCGCACCGGTGTTAGCTGGTTACGGGGCCAGGGAACGCTTGGGGCTGCTGCTTTGCTGCCAATTGGTGGAAATTCAAGGCGGTCAACTCTCGATTCAAGGGGCCCCGGAATCTGGATATCGCTACGTGCTCTGGCTCCCCTGCACCAATGCTACGGAATTGTTGGAAGGTTAAAGAAGGAAGAAGGAAGAAGGAAGAAGGAAGAGGGAAGAAGGAAGAAGGAAGAGGCAGTGTACAGGACGTAACTGCTGAAAGAAGGAAGAAAAATAACTCAACTTTTTTCAATTACCAATTCCCGATTACCAATTCCCGATTACCAATTCCCAATTACCGATTCCCAATTACCAATTACCGATTACCAAGTACAAATCTACAATAGCAATGAATTCAGTTTGGCAACAGTTAACTCTGGCAAATTTGCCGCTCTCTCAGTGGCAAAGTGGAAGTTATTTATTAAATTTAGCGATCGGCTCTTTGCGCAGTTGGCGCCAGAGTAGCTGGCTGATGCAGTGGGCAGAACCGCTGGGTTTTGTTTTGCTGGCCTTGACTTTCGGTTTGGGGCCATTTGTGAACAATGCCTTGGTGGGAGTGTTGATGGCGGCTGGCGCTGCATTTTGGGTGCTGCTGACTGTTTCCGACGATCGCGCGATCGCCTTGACGCCCATTCACTTGCTGGTTCTGCTGTACTGGGGCATTGCCACCGTCGCAACCGCGATGTCGCCAGTGAAAGCTGCCGCTTTTACGGGTTGGAGCAAGCTAACGCTGTATTTGCTGTTTTTTGCGCTGATGGCTCGGATATTGCGATCGCCCCGTTGGCGATCGTGGTTAATTGCCGTATTTTTGAACGTCGCTCTAGTTGTCAGCTTCTATGGCGTGCGGCAGTGGATTGACAAAGTGCCACCATTAGCTACTTGGAACGATCCGACTTCTATTCAAGCCAATGTCACGCGAGTTTACAGCTTTCTGGGAAATCCTAACTTGCTTGGTTCCTATTTACTGCCGGCCATTGCATTGAGCGCCGCCGCACTTTTTGTGTGGCAAGGATGGGCAACAAAAGTTTTAGCGCTGACGATGCTGGTGGTGAATTGCGCGTGTTTGCGCTACACGGACAGCCGGGGTGCTTGGATCGGTTTTGTGGCTCTGCTTGTGGTATTTTTAGTGCTGCTTTGGTATTGGTACAGTCCTTTGATGCCTCGGTTCTGGCGAACTTGGGCCCTGCCGTTAGGGTTAGGAGGTTTGGCTGGGGCGTTAATTTTGGGAGTGGCTTTAGTGGAGCCGCTGCGCGATCGAGTTTCGAGTATGTTTATTGGACGAGGTGACAGCAGCAACAATTTTCGGATTAATGTTTGGACAGCGGTGGTTGACATGATTCGCGATCGACCGATTCTCGGAATTGGCCCGGGAAACACTGCTTTTAATAAAGTTTATCCGCTTTATATGAAGCCGAGATTTACTGCTTTGAGCGCTTATTCCGTGCTGCTGGAAATTGCAGTAGAAACCGGTTTTATCGGTTTAATATCTTTCCTTTGGCTGATGACAGTCACCGTCAATCAAGGTTTTTTGCAGATAAAAAATCTGCGGGATTCACAATTTAAGATTTCTAATTTAGAGGAAGAATCCCGAAATCCAAAATCTAAAATCCAAAATCTAAAATCGAGTCACGGGTTTTGGTTGATTGGGGCGATCGCAACTTTAGCCGGCATGATGGCCCACGGTTTTGTAGATACAGTTTGGTACAGACCCGAAGTTAATATGCTTTGGTGGTTGATGGTGGCGATTATTGCTAGTTTTTACAGCAACTCGCAGCAGCAGCCTGATTCAGTTTTGACGGAGGGCGAGTAGATAGAATTGCTGGCGGGGTTTTCTCCCCGCCCGGTGCGGATTCCAGCAACAGCGGACACAGCAATTATTAATAGTTATACCAGTTCAAAAAAAGAATGCAGCTTTATGCAAGCTGCAAACCATTATAGTCATTAAGTTGTTTCCAATTTTTCAATTATTTAATCTCAAATCTCAAATGCTATCAGGTGCGCACTGCGCACCATCCATACTACTACATACTACATACCTGTTGCTGTAAAGTGGTGATGTTACACTCTACAAAATTTTTTGAAAATAACTCTTATTTTTCGCTCTCGCGAGGCAGGATGAATCTCGGACACGGATATTTTCCACCATCTCTATCTCTGCACCGCCGCCACGTCGATTGATTGAAGTCGAACGGCGTTTCGACTGATTCATTAACTGTAATTTTAACAGTCGAAGGAGTTGGCAGTGCTGTTGAGGCTTGACTTAGCTCCAGTACCGTTATAATTGCCAGTATGGTTGATGAAAACAAAACTGTGCGTTTCATTTATTTGTTTTTTCCTCGTTTAATCGTTGACGTGCCATTCCTATCCATATATCCTCATCGAATTCTTGAGAATCCGCATACTTTAGACAAATTTTCCACTGCGGTAGCGCTTCCTTCGTGTTTTTCATCTTTTCTAGGACTTGCGCTTTTAAGCAGTAAGTTGCTGGTCTTTCACTATCAAGTTTAATCGCTGCATCCAGATGTTGCAATGCCTCTGAATATCGACCCTGTTCAAGGCGCGCCCATCCCAAGTTTTTGAGTAAAGAATATTTAACTTGATCGTCCTCAGCTAATTTCAAACCTTGCCACAGTAAGTGAACGGCAGCAGCAGAGTTTTTTTGATCGATTATATACAAGCGAGCTAGATTGCTGTAAGCTGCTGGCAGACCGAGTTTTGCAGCTTGCAAATATTTTCCTCGAGCGCACTGTAAATCTTGCACCTCTTCGCAAAGCCATCCCAAATTGTAAAGAGCTGTGCGGCTTTTGGGATCGACAGAAAGTGCTAACTCATAGGCTTGTTGAGTATCAGCCAATCTATTGGCTTTGTAGTTTTCAAAGGCAATATTATTAAAAAATGATGCCAGTTCCGGCAACCCAATTTGCCAGCCACCAAAGCCTACTGCTAGCATCACCAAGAAGGCTCCCCACTTCGAGGTGTGATGCTTTTTTGCTGGCTCTTTCATAACATTGAAAATGTTAGCTAATGGTCTCATTTTTAGCATATTTTAACCTGAGAGTTGGGCTATATTTTGTTTGCCAGATTTAATTGCCACCCTAATGGCATCATAATCTTAGGAAAGGACTCAGGCTTGAGCCCATTTCTCATAAGAGCTTGCAAGTCCACAGCCGAATGCTTGGGTAATGCTCCCACTACCTAGATGTATTCGAGCATAGGTTAATCATTCATGAGACTCCACAAGCCATCCGGATATTTTCAAAAAAAAGGAAGCGGAAAGCAGAAAGAAGGTAGAACAGTCCCCTTTGTCTAAGTAATAATACTTAGTCAGGGGTCAGTCGATCGACAGTATGCGACTGTATTAGGAGATACAGCACGCAGGTTTATGAATTACAGTAGTGACACGGCAATACTTTGCTCCTAGAGGGATTGCTCGATGGGGGGTGTATTTCATCAACTTGCAATCTGCTTTAAGATGGATTTCGGTGGAATAACTCTAATTAAGTTGATAGTGACCACGGAAGTCCTCAAAATTTTCAACGGGGATATCGAACAATTTTATGATGAGTAATTAACCGAACTCGATTTAAAATAATCAATCACTAATCAGCAATCACAAATCATTAATCACTAATGACTCCTGACTAATAAACATCTCCAAACAAGAAATTTAAACCTTAGAGTAGCAAAGGTTTAAATTTCTTTTCCGGAGATGTCTAATGAGTAATGACTAATGAGTAATGACTAATGACTAAAATTGCTTCATGGCTCTTTCCATATCCCGCTTGTCTTCGCGTTTCTTCAAATCTTCGCGCTTGTCGTACAGTTTTTTCCCTTTTCCCAAACCGATATCAAGTTTTACCCAGCCGCCTTTCAAATACATTTTTAACGGCACTAAAGTCAAACCTTTTTCTTCGACTTTGCCGATTAATTTGCGAATTTCCTGCTTGTGCATCAGCAATTTACGAGTGCGGCGGGGTTCGTGATTAAAATAGTTGCTAGCACTTCTCCAGGGCGAAATGTGAACGTTGATCAGCCACAGTTCGCCGTTCCGAACTAAGCCATATCCGTCCCGCAAATTGGCTTTTCCTTCCCGAATTGATTTGACTTCGGTTCCCTTCAACTCGATGCCTACCTGATATGTCTCTATAATTTCATAGAGATGGCGCGCTTGTCGGTTATCGCTAACAATTTTGTATCCTGGGCTTTTTTCGCTCATTTTTACCTCCGCTAAAATTAATTATTATAACGCTAGCTCCTCTGTAGATAAAATCGAAACTTGACAAAACTTAAATAATCGGTCTAGGCATTACCAATTTTGCTGAGCTAAGATGTCACCAACGTGAATGTCAAGCGGTATCATGCAGCGCACCAATATTCCCAATTCTGACCTTCCAGATGCTGTCAGTCCCAATTCAGGGGTTAATTTGGTTTGGCTGGCTCCTTTTTTGTTAGCGCTTGCTTGGTTTTGGGCTAATATCTCGGCAGTTAAGTGGCTGTTATCCTCGCTTGTTGAGATACCCACACTGTACAAGATAGTAATTGCTTTTTTGATTGTAGCATTAGTAGTGCGATCGACTGGGAACTCCGTTAGCGCAGCCCTCGAAGAGGATCGCCCGCCTGGATTTTCGCCAAATTTCGTTTTGAGGCGATATCCACTGCTGTTGATGTTGGGTGCGGGTATTTGCTCGATCGCCCTTCAGTGCATAATTGATATCAAACAAATTACTGTCCTGCTATTTATCCTCGGAACTTATGGGCTGTGCGGCTTATTGGTGGAGCAGAACTTTTGGCAAAAAAACTTGCCAGTTGCGGGCTTGCTGGCTTGTATTTTACCATTCAACAGTCAGTTTAATAGCGCATTAGGTTTGCCGGCGCGAGTGCTGACTGCTCAGGTAGTAGAACAGTTGCTCTCAATGCTGCACGTTGTGGCTATTTCTTCTTACGATATTATCCTTTTGGAAAACGGCATCGCTCACGTTGACGTGCCTTGTAGCGGGATTAAAACCCTATTAGTCGGAACGCTATTTTTGCTAGCTGCTACCTGGCTGGAAGGACGTAAATTGAGTTTAAGATGGCTAGCCGTCGGCGTTGCTAATCTCTTAATGTTAGTGTCGGCTAACGCCGCGCGGGTTGCCGTGTTAGTCCTGGTTTCCGAAGTGTTTAAGCAGCCAAAATTAGCAGAAATTATTCACGTTCCCCTGGGAATTGTCGGTTTAGTATGTGCTTGTTTTGTGACCTGGTTAATGCTGCAACGAGTACCGAAATTTCAGCCCCAAAAAACCAGCGGGATTTCTGCCAAACCCAACTCAGAAATACTCGAAAACCACCCTTTAGCCAAACTAGGAATAATTGCAGCAGTCACAGTTTTGGCAGTCATGTCTCAACTGTCTCATGTAGAAACGTCAAAAATGGCGATCGCACCTTTAAGATTGCCTGAATATATTAAATCAGAGTCGATTCCCCTGAATGCTAGCGAACAAAAATTCTTTGGCAACTATCCGGACACGCAAACACAAAAAATTAGATTTGTCGCCGGCAACTTGCGCGGTTCCATGCTCACAGTAGCGAGCACATCCTGGCAAACTTATCACGCCCCCGAGTTGTGTTTTGTAGTGAGCGGAATTCCCGTCAACCGCATAGAAAAAAAACAATTAACTCCTTCAGTAACAGCCCGGTGGCTGTCTCTCAACAACAATCAATTATCAGCAGTATACTGGCTGCAATCTGCACAGTTAACTACAGATAACTTCTTGTCCCGTATCGGCAGCGATCTCACTAAAAACAATCACGATTGGGTGCTAGTTTCCATTTTATTTGACAGTTCGCTACAACCAGAAAATCACGAAGTAAAAAAGTTAGCTAGCAATGTACACGATAGCGTTAAACAAAGCTTACAAGGAGAAATAAATGAAAATAAAACAAGTATTTGATGGAATTTTTTTAAGAATTTTTTGGTTTTGGAATTTGACTTTTTTATCGATTGTTTACTTGGGAATTTTGCCGATTATAGGAGTGCCATTAATTATGGCGACAATCGATGGCATCATCCCCCTAGAATTTACTTTGACGATGGCCGCTACGATCGCAGTACCCACTGTATGTACTGTAGTAGGCTCTAGGCGTTTTAGGCAGCAACCCCTAGAGCTAATGCGTTGGTTTTACGGCGTAGAAGCACCGCTATTTTTGCTGTGTTTGCTCCGCTTGTTCCTGCTGCGAGAACTCACCCCAGCTAGTTCTCTAATCATCGCTACTATTGTTTTGTGCATTGCAGCCTTTTCAGTGGAAATGCTGTACGGATATCTGGGTAAAAGAGAAAATGTTCAAAATATTTCATATTCCCAGAATTTCGATAATAAACAGCCTCGTTTTTTAAGCTTAAGCGCAGACAAGGGAAGTGCGTGGCTGCAATTAGGATGCCACAGTTTAATGCTAGTAGTTGGCATTTGGGCGGCAACATTGCTGATGTATTACGCTGTACCTGTGGCATTTTTTACACTTTATGGATTCTTCGCTTTAGTCATTGAATTTTTCAAATTTACATGGGTATCACCTTTTTGGGATATGTTTAGAGACGGGGCGTGGATATCGGTTTTAAGCTTGGGTTTAACTTGGATAGCGCTATCCTTGATATTCTTTGGTTTAACCTGTAGCTTGTTTGTTGTCATGCCTTCGCTGTACGGCTTTCTCTACATTCATTCCGGGCGGAAAATATGGCAGAGTTTTGCTGCACAATACGGGAAAAATAAAGCGCTAATCGGAAGTTTGGGAGTCATAGCAGCTTGGCTGGCTATTTTCTCCGCTTTGCAGCAGCAGCCACAAGTTGCAGCACTGAAAATGCTGGCGAGTCCCCCCGCAAATGACACGGTTCGCCAAACTTTATTAGCCAAATCTGATATGATTCGATCCGGCTTAGTTAACGCTTATTTGTCCCCTTACCGCTACCTCAGCGCTGTAGGAGAAAACAACCACATTTATGAGATATACAAAAATAGTTTGAATTTGCCTGACGGAGCGGCTCAAACTGTGCAGAACAGCTATAATTTTTTAATGTCGCCGTTTTTGTATCAAGGCTCTAGTGCAGATGTTAAAAAAGCTGAAAAACTCTACGGCGAATTCTTCGATACGGAAATTCAGAAAGGTGACACAGAAGCAGTAAAACACGCGGTGCAGTCAACATCAAACCGGGAAGAAGCTAAAGCTGGTTTGCTGAATGTCAATGAGGAAAAAGTATGGTTGCAGTCGCAAGAAGTTACTGTCAAAGAAAACGGCGATTGGGCAGACGTTCAACTCTACGAAGTTTACAATAATCAAACAACAAACTTGCAAGAAGTATTCTACTACTTTTCCCTGCCGGAAAGCGCGGCAGTTACAGGAATTTGGCTGGGCGATACGGGCGATTTGAACAAGCGTTTTGTCTTTACTCTATCGCCTCGCGGTGCCGCCCAGCAAGTTTACAACCAGCAGGTGGTAGAAAGGGTCGATCCGGCTTTGCTAGAACAAATTGGCCCAAAACAATACCGCTTGCGGGCTTTTCCAATTCCGGTTAAACGAGATTTTTCGGGAACGCAAACTGACGCGCCAACGGAGATGAACCTGTGGCTTACTTATAAAGTCATGCGGCAGCCGCAGGGTTGGGCTATGCCTGTTTTGGCTGAAAAACGCAACATTTTTTGGAACCAAAATACGCGCCGCACGATCGCCGGAAAAGAGGTGAAATACAGCGGGAAAGAAGCAATAGAAACTTGGCTGCCACCGTTTTTGCCTGCAGTCGCACAGCAACCGCTAACAGCGCAGCAGGCGATTCTACCGGGAGAAAATATCATTTCTGCTAAGCCGCTGGCTGATGCAAATTACTCGCTACCGCAAGGCAAAAAGTTGGCAGTAATTCTCGATACTTCCCGCAGCATGGCGGCGGAAAATAAGCAAGTAAAAGATACTTTTGAATGGTTGAAAGCTAATGCAGTGGCAAAAAATGCTGTTGATTTGTATGTCGCCAGCGCTGCGGGAATGCCGCCTAAGTTGGTGGAAGATGTACGCAATTTCGATGCGGCAAAGGTGACGTTTTACGGTACAATCCAGCTCAAAGATATGCTGCAACAATTTGCACAGTTGCGGGGCGATAAAAGTTACGATACTGTATTTGTGGTGAGCGATCGCCACAGTTACGAATTATCGGACGATCGCAAACCTAAACTTTCCATCTCTGCACCGCTGTGGACAGTGCATTTGGGAGGTTTGCCCCCCGGCTACGACGACGCAACTTTAAAGGCTATTCAAGATAGTGGCGGCGGAGTTGCTACGGATATGAAAGAGGCGATGCAGCGAGTGGCGACGACAGCCGCGTCGGGCAAATCTACAGTTAGCGTTGTTGACGGCTATGTTTGGAGTTATGCCAAAACCCCGCCGTCGAAAAAAACCGCTAAATCTGCGGCAGTTGCAGAGTCAAAAAATACAGGAAATGAAGGCTTTAAACCGATAGCTGCGCGACAGTTGATAACTGCACTTAGCAAGCAGAAAAGTTCCAATCAATTGACGCAACTGGATGCGATGCACGCAGTAGCTAAAAATTTCAAAGTGGTGACGCCGTATTCTTCGATGATTGTGTTAGTTAATGACGCGCAAAGGGAGCAGCTAAAAGCAGCGGAAGCTAAGAGCGATCGATTTGACAGAGAGGTAGAATCGGGTAAGGAGGAGTTAACTAAGCCGAATAATCCTCTGAATGTTTCGGGGGTTCCTGAACCGGAAGAATGGCTGCTGTTGGTGGTAGGTGCGATCGGGCTTTTGGCGGTTTTCCTCCGCCAGCGGCGCGCGAAAGCGGTAGGTTGAAAGTATTAAAAGTCGCAGATCCCCGGGCCGGACACGGCATTGCCGTGTCCCTACAGACGATCGCGTACAATCTATATTTACCCCTATCTTTCAGAATTTTAACTTCCAGCTTCCAGCCTGGTAACGAGTAAATGACTGATGAATCATGACTCATCTATCTCCACAAAAACGCGATCGCCCTCAATCTTTACCGGATAAGATTCCAGGGAATCGGCTGGTGCATTCAAACATTTACCGCTATCTAACTTGTACTGATACTTATGGAACGGACAGGTAATGATACCGCCGCTTACCTTACCCATGTCGATCGGATATTCTAAATGAGTGCAAGCATTACGGTAACAAGTAACATTCATGCCTTGACGATTCAAAATCAGCGAATTACCCTCAACTTTTACCTTCAAAATATCCCATTCGGGAACTTGATTCAGCCCTGTTATCTCTACCCACATATAATCTTTCTCGGTTTAAATAAATGATTGCAAACTAATGGGCGATCGCCCTTGAATGCAGCAAGGGCGATCGGTGGGGCGCTCTCCACACCTGATAACCTAACCGTTTTCTTCGCCATTTCCCAGGTACAACCTGACGAATTCATCAGCCGCCTCCCGATTGAATGTCTGCAACGCTTGCTTAATCGCAAATACCGCCTCGGCAGACGGGTCTCGTTCTTCACTCACCCAACGGCTAACGTTTGAGCGATCGATTTCCATCTTTGCCGCCAATTGATATTGACTGATATCGTATGCCTCTAATATTTTTTTGAGGGCTTTACCTGCTCTTCCCATGCTCCCGATTGTGTCAGAGAGTCACGATTCTGTAAACGTTGCTAATTGTCATCTAATGCGCTACACTGCGGTTAGTTGACAATTAGCATCTATCAGATCGAGGAGATTGACCGCAATGATTCAAACACAGCTTTTTGTTTCCACAGATATCAACGAAATCCCGACATCGCCCACATCGCAGCCAAATCCTGTGCCTGCTGAACCAGACCGGGAACCTGTGCTGATCCTAGTGATTGGCTCGCAGAAGGGAATCGATAAAATTGTTAGCGCACTCTACTTGCGTCGTTTTGCAGCAGTTCAAGAATGGTCGCAGATTTTACCTGCCCCGACTATCGGCAAGCTCATGCGGAGTTTGATTCGCTATGTTTCTTTAGATTAAATTGGGCAAAAATGCTCTTTTACATCAGACGCAGTTTTCTGCAAAAGTGAATGGGGCGATCGCATTTTGAATTAAGTGCGATCGTTTCTTCCTTCTCAATTTAATTGTCAGGCTCATCAAATACCAGAGTCTGGCTGATGCGATCGCCTGAATATTTGACATACTATTCAGCTTCCCCCTAGGGATGAATCTGACTCAAAATCACCCGCAACCGATCGTAATCATCCTTCAGCAAAACACTCAAACTCCTCCCCGCTTCCACCAACCAAGATCGATCGCGCATCCGCAACTGATAAATCTCACGAATCGCCGCCGCCGTCAGCGCATCCACCGGCGCATTAGTCACCCCCAGCAGCGTCCTCAAAAAATCCAACTGCACGGTAAAATCAACCACCTCATCCGGTTCGCAGCGATAAACCGCCTGGTGAATTTGCGGCGGGCGCGGCGGCAAATACTGATAAATTTTACCCCTCGATGGGCCGTGACCGTTCAACCTTTCCGGCGCAGCCTCAAACCCGACAATCGCCACTCGAAACTCGGTTTTGAGCATCGCAAAAATCTGCGGTTGTTCCTCCCGCAACTCTTCCAGCGACAAACCCAAAGCGCGAGCTCTGTGCACCGAGTCGATCGGGCTAGTCGTGGCGTAATAAACCACGCCGTAGATTTGATTTTTTGACTCTTCATCCTCGGCCTTCACCCAACTGCCAAAAGGCGGCATCACGGGAAAACTCAAGTCTTCCGGTTCCAAACATTGAGCCAAAAACTCCGAAGTTGCCGTCTCGATCACCTCAGCAATGCGATCGGGATGGCGCTGTTTTGTAGCAAATTGGGGTAAAGGTAAACGCATATTAGTCAGTTGGCAGTTGGTTGTTGGCAGTTGGTTGTTGGCAGTTGGTTGTTGGCAGTTAGTTGTTGGCAGTTGGTTGTTATTTATTATTATTTGTAAGTGGGTACTAATAAACAATAACTAATAACTAATTACAACTGACAACTGTCAACTGTCAACTGTCAACAACCAACTGACTATTTCGCGCGACCAGCCGTAGCATCGACAAGTTCCAACTGCGACAGGCGGAACGTAATCAGCTTGTCCCAATTCCCGCCTTCAAACAGTACCGCAACTTTCCCGTCGCTAACTCGCTGGACTTGTCCTTGAAAGGTGTAGTAAATCTCACCCTTATCTTTAACTCGAACTGCCGAACCTGGAAAAATCATAATTCTTGGAATGTTAAGTTGGCTCTTTATAGCTTACCGTTTCTCGTTTCTAGTTCCCAAGCAGAGCCTGAGAACTAGGCAAATCTTCGTCAACAGGAAGACGCGAGGCAAAGCGCAGAAACGAGAGTTTTTTAGGCTAAGGCTGCTACGGAAACTTTACCGGCAATGCGGCCCGCGATCGCCCGCAACTCCCTAGCTGAAGCAGAACCCGGTTGCCCCACGACGATCGGCACCCCAGAATCGCCACCTTCCCGCAACGGAATTTCCAGCGGAATGCGGCCTAACAGCGGCACTCCCAACTCAGCAGCAGTCTTTTCCCCGCCACCAGAACCGAAAATATCGTATTGCTTGTCTGGCATATCCGGCGGCACAAAATAGCTCATGTTTTCCACAATTCCCAGCACCGACACACCCAACTGCTGGAACATCTTTAAACCCTTGCGAGAGTCCAACAAAGCCACTGTCTGCGGCGTCGTCACGATCACAACACCAGCCATCGGCACCGCTTGCGCCATTGTCAACTGCGCGTCTCCAGTACCCGGAGGCATATCGACAATCAAATAGTCTAAATCGCCCCAATTCACCTGATAGAGGAACTGCCGAATGATCCCGTTCAACATCGGGCCGCGCCAAATCACGGGCTGGTCTTTGTCAATTAAAAACGCCATCGACACCAATTTGACGCCGTAATTAAAGGCGGGTTCGAGGCTTTCCCCGCTTTTTCCGTCCCTAACCATCACTTTCGCGTCCCCCAGACCCAACATGGTCGGGTCGTTGGGCCCATAGATATCCGCATCCAGCAAACCCACCCTAGCCCCGGTTTGCGCCAGCGCTACTGCCACGTTTACCGCCACCGTGCTTTTGCCGACGCCGCCTTTGCCGCTGGAAATTGCGATAATATTTTTCACTCCTTCAATGCCTTGGCGATCGACCACTCCCTTCTGCTGTGGCGTCTCGGCTGTCACCTCCACCGCCACTTTTTCGACTCCTGGCAACTGTTTGACTGCTTTTTGGCAATCTTCGACAATAAATTCTCGCAGCGGGCAAGCAGGCGTTGTCAGCACTAAAGTAAAGCTGACGACACCGCCGTCAATTTTGATGTTACGAATCATGTTCAATTCCACCAAACTTTTTTGAAGTTCGGGGTCTTGCACGGGTCGCAGGATTTCTAAGACTGAACTAACATCGAGTGTCTTGGGCATTGTGTTTTCCACCATAGCTCTGCAATTGGGTTAGCGAATTTTCGATCGCAGGTTTAAGTATATTTTTATTGCTATTTTTTAATGTAACTTCATAGCGATCATTTGCAGACCTGCGGTGGCATAATTACATGACGACAGGATTTGGGACTCACGGTCAATCTCAAACTCAAATGCGATCGGCAAGAATTTCTACGACCGAAAGCAATTTGGTCACAATAGGCGAATTGAGCCGTGGTCGCAATTCTTCAATCTAAAATCTAAAATCTAAAATCTAAAATCGGATGACAGTTTCTACCACACTTAAAACCGCCACTTCCCCGTTTTTGCCGCCCGCTGACTCTAGAGCTAGAGTCAGCCAATTTATGAAAAGCCTACAAGACGAAATTTGTCAATCCCTCGAACAGGTCGATGGCGTTGGCAAATTTAAGGAGGACTCTTGGGAACGCTCTGAAGGCGGCGGCGGACGTTCTCGCGTCATGCGGGAAGGCAATGTTTTTGAACAGGGGGGAGTCAATTTTTCCCAAGTCTGGGGCGAAAGTTTGCCGGCTTTGATTTTGGCCAAGCACCCAGAAGCTGCCGGTCACGATTTCTATGCAACTGGCACTTCGATGGTGCTGCACCCCCGCAATCCCTATTTGCCTACGGTTCACCTGAATTACCGCTATTTTGAGGCTGGGCCGATTTGGTGGTTTGGCGGCGGTGTCGATTTGACTCCTTATTACCCGTTGGCTGAGGATGCAGCTCATTTTCACAAAACATTGAAAGCAGCTTGCGATCGCCACCATCCCGGATATTATCCGACCTTTAAACTCTGGTGCGACGAATATTTCTACCTCCCCCACCGCCAAGAAACCCGCGGCGTGGGCGGCCTGTTTTTTGACTACCAAAGCGCTCAAGGCGCGCTTTACCGCGACCATAATGTCAAAGGGAAGGCTGCTGAGTGCAGCAACAACATCGGGGTGCCGGAACCTAGGAGTTGGGAGTCGCTGTTCGCTTTCGTACAGGACTGCGGTAGGGCATTTTTGCCGGCTTACACCCCCATAATTGAAAAGCACCGATCGAAAGAATACGGCGATCGCGAGCGCAATTTCCAACTTTACCGCCGCGGCCGTTACGTTGAATTTAACTTAGTGTACGATCGAGGCACGACCTTTGGCTTGCAAACCAACGGACGCACCGAATCGATTCTGATGTCCCTGCCGCCTTTGGTACGCTGGGAATACTGCTATGAGCCAGAACCCAACTCTCCAGAAGCCGAACTCTACTCCAAGTTCTTAAAACCGCAAGATTGGGCGAATTGGATGCCTCAGCAGTCACCGACCTGAGTTAAACTACTGGGACAGTAACCACCGCGATAGATAATAAATTTGAGGGAAGGGTCAGTGATTCATATTGATCAAAAAACCCACACGCTTCAAGACGGTACAACAGTTATCGTCTTAGCACCGACAGGACGGTTGGACATCACTACAGCTTGGCAATTCCGCCTCAAGTTGCAAGAGTGTATTTCCAAACTCAGCCGCCATGTCGTAGTGAATCTTGGTCAGGTTAACTTTATCGATAGTTCTGGCCTGACCTCACTTGTAGCAGGTATGCGGGATGCGGATAAAGTTAAGGGAAGTTTCCGCATTTGCAATGTTCATCCAGAAGCCAAACTGGTGTTTGAAGTCACCATGATGGATTCTGTGTTTGAAATCTTTGAAACGGAAGAAGAAGCTCTAGAGGGGGTGCCGCGCGCAAGTTGAGCACTCCTGCTGGCATCGGTTGCAGTGTCGCGGGTAATTTAAGCTTGAGACTCAGAAGCGCGCAGAAACCCAGCAGAAGAACAGGAAGCAGGTAAATTTTTGCCTGCTTCCTTCTGCCTTATTCCTTTCTTGAAAGGTTGAAACATTCACCAAAACACTAAAGTAGAAGAATATGTCAAGGTAAAGTCTTGCCTTCTCTCCTAGATAACTAAATCTTTCTTCCTTCTTTCTTGTTGCTTTGTGGTTCAACCCAATATCTCAGCAGCAAAATCCTGACGCTTGACAAATCTAAAAGGGCCCATTAAGGCTCCCCAGATAGCCTTGCCTGTCGTGGGGCTGATTCCTTTGTCGTAGCTGAGAAATTCCTCGCCTGCTGCTTCAAACCCCAAGTCTACTTGGTAATTTTGCCCCCCGTAGGCAAAGCCGCAGCGAGTGCCCTCCGGCAAAGATGCCCGAAACCGATAGCCGTTTGAGGCTAAATTTTGCACCGCAACCGAGAGGGTGCAGCCGGGGAGGAGTTGGATTTGCTCCTTCGTTAGCTTTCCAAGCAAGTCGGGGTTGCAACCGGCTCCTTTGACGGCTTCAATGTCGTGGAACATATAATACTGAGCTTCTATAAGTCCCGGCGCTACCTGTGAGTGCCTCAGTTGCACGATGCGGGGGCGGTATGGCTTGTCTAATTCCAGAATGTTGGCTTGTTCGGCAAACAGAGCAATGCTGGGTTCGGAGAAAAGAGGAACGGGTACGGGTCTTTGCCACAAACGAAGGTGGACGTACCAAGCCGGGTCTGCTAGCGCTTGTTCCCGGTTGTCAAATTCGCCCGCCATGTACTGGGCTAAAGCTCTTAATTCAGGAGAAATTGTCATGTTTGTTTGATTTTTCAGGTTCATGGCTTGACAGAAAAAACTTATTGTGATAGGGGTTGCGAAACCTGGGCTGGGCAAGTCAGAAGATTAGATTTATGAGCGATCCCAGAAGAGCTATGATTGTAAAGATACTGGGGTTTGGCTCTCGTAGTGCGACAGATTAATTGTTGCTGCCGATCGGGCGTAAAATCTTTTTGATAAAATTTTGTCTCGCAAGGAGGCGGCAACGCTTAAAAAACTGGCAATTTTTGTCAGCCAGATCGCAGAAAGACTCCCCCGACTTTACTCACGCCGCGCTGGCACGCCCGCTACGGCAAAATTATTTATCTATAAGACTCAGGTGAACAATAACCGTACTGTTTCAGATACTAAGCGAAGTTTCTATACGATTCACACTCGACCGATCAACTCAATTTACCGTCGAGTGGTGGAAGAGTTGATGGTAGAAATGCACTTGCTTTCGGCAAATGCCGATTTTCAATACGACCCAATTTATGCTTTGGGTGTGGTGACAGCTTTCGATCGATTCATGCTCGGGTACGCCCCAGAAGCAGACAGAGTTTCGATTTTTAACGCTTTGTGCAAGTCCCTAGAAGACGATCCCGATCGCTACAAACAAGATGCTCAGAGATTGGAAAGCTTGGCGGGGCGACTTTCCGGGCAAGAGTTGCTCTCGTGGCTCGATCGCTCGACCAGCTTTGAAGATACAGCGGATTTGCAAGCATCTTTAGGGGCGATCGCCAGCAACCCTCAATTTAAGTACAGCCGCTTGTTCGCGATCGGTTTGTTCTCGCTGTTAGAAAAAGCTGACCCCGACTTGGTAAAAAACCAAGAAACGCGAAACGGCGCGATCGCCAAAGTCTGTGCGGCATTGCACCTCCCAGAAGACAAAGTTAGCAAAGATTTAGATTTGTACCGCAGCAATTTGGAAAAAATGGCCCAAGCGCGAATAGTGCTTCAAGATGTCATCCAAGCGGAACGAAAAAAACGCGAAAAACGAGAGACAAAAGTTACCGTCGCCCCCTTGGGTGACTCTTCTGACAGCAACAATTAATTGTTTGAAAGAAGAAAGAAGTTCGGCAACGGATTCTATAACTGATGTAACGGATGTCAGGAATAAGGAATAAGGAAGAGGGAGTTTTTTATTTTTTACATCAAATAAAAACTCTTAAATTTTAATTTTTTTTCTTGAATTCTGGCTTCTGTCTTGTGCGTTTAGATGTTGGTTGCTCAGAAACCAACTAAAAATCCCGCTTTCTGAATTGAGCGGGATCGACTTAACTAAAATAGAGCTTTTGGGGTGGTACTAAGGCTGCGGCTCAAAATTAGTGGCGTTAGCTTGCAGCCAAGTGCTTAGCTGTGAAAGAACTTCGTTTCCCGAAGACTTGCCCAAAGCTGTGGGGTTTGGGGTGTCGGGCCTGTCCAAGTTGCGGGCGATCGCTGCGTTGACTTCTTTGGAAATCAAATCGTGAAGTTGCTCTTTAGCCCTAGCCCTTTGAAAGTGAGCTCCCTCTTCCGTCGTAGCGTACAGAGGTGGCAGCCTATTTAAAGCATAAGCTGCAATATCTCCCACATCCAGACTCAGGTCGCTCGTTGCCTCAATTTCGGCCACCCTAGCGATCGCATCGCTGAGCACCAACTCTTCCATCACGTTGATGAACTGTTTGCGTGGCAGAACCACAACTTCGCCAGTCAACAAAGAGCCCATCAGACGATCGAGAGCCATGTACTCTTCGATCGATAATTCCGAGGCCGTATTGCAGATCCGTCCGACCTCAGCTTCCATAGAGGGCGTTAAATAGCCATCCTGCAAAGCCTGTTCAACAATTTTTTCAATACTCATATATGCGTCCCCGCTCAACGGCATCATCAATAAAGTTTTGTGAAGACGCGATTGTTAGCGTCTTGAGATTCGAGTTTTGAGAGTTGAGTTGAGAATTTTTATACAAATCCTAACTCAATACTGATAACCCATAACAGTTATCTGCACACCCTAGCCACAAACTTACCCCATAATTGACGGCTTTATTCGTCAAAACCCGTAAAAATTCCTACTCAATTCCCTGAAGCCTCCAAGGTACGGGATCGACTGACTGCCCGTGCACGTAAAGTCCCCAATGCAGGTGAGGGCCTGTGGCAGCCCCCGTTGACCCCAGAGCACCAATTACTTGACCGGCTTTCACGACATCGCCTTCCTTGACATCAATCCGGCTGAGGTGCATCAAAATACTTGCTACCCCCTGACCGTGGTCGAGACCAACGACATTCCCGTGGATTTTGAACCCTTGAGATTCGCGTCCCACTAGAGACACCCGACCTGCTGCTGGTGCGACTACAGGCGAACCGTAAGCACCCGCGTAATCGACGCCGCGGTGGTAGTAGTCCTGAGCAAATACCCCATTATAGTATCGGCGAACTCCGTAAATAGTAGTAATTTCGCCGGAGTTGGGGCGCAACAATTTGCCGTCCCAAAATTTTTCGGGTGTCACCAGTGCTTTAAATGCGTCTACGCGATCGAACTCCGCATCTGTACCTTCCTCATCTTTCCCAGGCGGTAGCCAGATGGATTGAGTGGGAAAATCTCGATCGCGCACTTGCACGCTTAACTTCTGCACTTGTCCGTCACCTGCGACTTGAAGAAGGCGGGCACCGGGTTTCTCAGCAGGCGTCGTCGGCAGCAGGGCCCGAAAGCGTCCGTTGCCAACGGGAAACGCGGGGTAGTTTTTTTGCTGTAGAGACACTTTGGGAGTTTCCCCGCCGTTACCGTCAACCTGAATCATGACTGACAGCGTATCTCCCAGTTCGGGATTTGTCGGTGTTACAACTACCTGCAAAGCTTGCACCGGCAGGGCAAAACTCAGTAAGCCAGCAACAATTCCCCCTATCGAACTGGCAGTTAGCTTGTTTGCTTTCAACTGCCGCCACCGCAAAATCCTACCCGTAACTATTTCCGCACTTAGCCCGCCGTTGCCTCGACTCACACTCATTATCATCACTAGGTGTCCTTAACCTTTCTCTCGCTGAGATATTTTTAACAATCTAGACTCACTATAGCAACCCTCAATCAGTCGAGAGAAACAGCCGCAGCTAAAAAGCTTGGGAAACTCAAAGATTTGGAGATGAGAGACTAACTTAAATCAATACTTAACTTGAGGTGATAAGAATAATAAAAATTCCCGTAATGCGAGGAGGAAAACCTGCTTAAGCCAGACGGTCACACTACCGTTTCCACCACCACAAATCCAGAACAGCCGAAGTTTGAACAGAAACACTCTTCATCTATAACCGGATGGGATTATATTTGATCGACCCTAGCTACTGTTGCATAACTTTTAACAATTGGTATTAGTTATATCACGGCAATGCGACAGAATTATTGTTAACTCATCTGCTGTTAACTCAATGCTTTTTTTGCACTTTATTTTCCGAGAACCTTCCTCAAACTCTCTAGTTATTGTAACCTGTTTTTGGCAAATACTATTGATTCCCAATTCTTAAATCTCCTCTAAAATTATATGAGATAAAAATTGAGAATTGCTATAATCTTATCACCTAGAATTATAGGGATTCAAAGGTAGCGGTGAAACCATCTAAGCTCAAGCATTCTTCCATAAATTCCTCTACATCGTTGACATTCTCAATCTGATACTCCATGATGCGTTGAGCATCGCCTTTCATCTTTTTGGAAGAAAGAGGCGTGGCCGGATATTTGGCAGCGATCGCTTTAAAAGCTTTGGAATGGATATCCCAGCTTGCAGCAGAACATTTTATGATTAAAAGCCACATGATTAAATTCCTCCTTGGGTTTGGTTTACTAACAGTCTGGCACCAGTAAAACTTAGCTCGATAGTGCCGACAAATCAAGGGATTCTGTTGTTTGGAAAAAAGCTAAAAGCCGAGCCACTATGCGAGCGACACCACCCTTAAAATTAGACTCAACATTCAAAGGCATCACCGGATCGTGGAGTGATAAGCGTAACAGAAACCAGCCGGATTCGCTAGCTGACGTGCAGGAAATTCGCAGACCTTCGTAGTTATTGGGAACGATTTTCCAGTCTGCTTGGGTTGAGACAAATTCTTGAAGTTGCTCAATAACGCGATATCCTTGGGCTTGGAAATCATCCCCACTAAGTTTAATCCGAAATTCTGTACTTTCTTCTGGCTCTTTTAAATTTGCTATTAAATCTGGTAAAGATTGATTTGCTAGCTTTGATTTAGCCAATTCAATCAATAACTTGCTGACCAAATAAGCGCCATCATCCAGAAAGTAATTTTCTTTCAAAGCTCCATGTCCAGAGGTTTCAATTGCCAGCCATGATTCCTGTCCGGCTTGATTGAGGCGTATCGACTCGTCAATCACATTTTTGTAGCCGCGTTTAAAGCGATGGTGAATCCCTTTTAAATTTTGTTCGATGAATTGTGTCAAGCCATCAGAGGTGATAGAATCGGTAACAATGGTAGAGCCTGGGTGTTCTTGTAATACGATCGCAGAAATCAAGGCAATTAAGCGATTGCGATTAAGTTCCTTGCCAACTCCATCGACGGCCGCACTGCGATCGACATCGGTATCAAAAATAATCCCAAAATCAGCTTGATGTTCAATTACCGCTTGACAAATTGACTGCATTGCCTGTTTATCTTCTGGATTGGGCACATGATTGGGGAAAGTACCATCTGGTTCTAAAAACTGACTGCCCTTAGTGTCTGCACCTAAAGGTTTTAAGACTTTATCAACATAAAAGCCGCCAGCACCGTTGCCCGCATCCACAACAATTTTTAATCCTGTTAGTGGTTCCTCAAAATTATCGGGGTGATTGACTGCTTCCCTAATCTTTGTGACAAATTGGTTAGCATAAACTGAGATAAAATCATGCTTTGTAATTTTACCGGGCGATGAGGCTGGCTGAAAGTAATTGCTTTGGGCTAGT
Source organism: Microcoleus sp. MOSTC5 (assembly GCF_036701825.1). Taxonomy (NCBI): domain Bacteria; kingdom Bacillati; phylum Cyanobacteriota; class Cyanophyceae; order Oscillatoriales; family Microcoleaceae; genus Microcoleus; species Microcoleus sp. MOSTC5. The sequence continues at coordinate 36,681 of NZ_JAUBRK010000006.1, forward strand.
GTTAAGATATCTGTAATATCCTGCTTTTGTAACCCACCTTTGGCAGTGAAAAACTTTAAGCCATTTCGATTAAATGGCAAATGGCTAGCAGTGAGCATAATCGCGCCGTCGCAATCAAAATTAGGGGTAATGGTACTCATAAACATGGCGGGAGTTGAGGCCATTTCAAAGTCGTACACGGTTGCACCAACTGAGGCGATTCCCTCCATGACTGATTGCATTAAAGTTGGCCCTGATAAGCGACTGTCACGCCCGATCGCGATCGTTAATTCTGCCACTGGTTTATTGACTTTTTGCACCAGCCAACTGACAAATGATTTACCTAAGATTGTCGCAACTTCGGGCGTTAGGTTGACTTTTTCATTGGGAACGCCTTCGAGGGCGATACCGCGAATGTCTGATCCATTTTGAAGTTTTGTCCAGTTGAAGATTTGCATAATAATAATTGATGGTAATTAGAAAAATAGGAGTCGGCTGTTGAAACCTATCATACAAACTTTCCTCTGCGGCCAATTCGACTGAGCGCTAGCCGAACGTCTTGCGCGGACTAAGAAATAAACAGGGGAGAAATCTCGGATTGGGTATTATTAGTCATTAGGGTGACCGAGTTTTTCAATTCAATCAGCTAATCGGCATTTAAGTTGTATTTAAAGAAACAATCCCAGTCTTGTGGGTGGGATTTGAGCAACGCCCAAAATATCCAATTGAAATGTTTAACAGCTTACTGAGAATTTTTGCCCCATCACCGCTAAGATTAAGTTCTAATTCCTTAGTCGCGTTCAACGCTGTAAATTGCCTGCAAGCGGAACTCACCATGAGGGGCAACTTCCACAATATCTGTAGCCGCATTGCTCGTTTCTACGCACAGTAAACGCTGATAATCTGCATCATCAAGGTCGGCCATATTTGCAGAAATTGTCACCCAAGGATTCCACACTACGACGGATTTACTACCCGATGATTTAATGCGAATCCGACGATTGAGGGCGCTATCGTCAATGACTAATTCATTGGTGACATCAAGATAAATGCGATCGACTTCACCTGCTACTACCACTGCACCCACTTGAGTTTTTTCGACACCACCATCAGCTTTATCAAGATACTGGCTATTTTCTAAACCTAAAACCTGCACGCGGTTGATATCGCCGACTTGGAAATAGGTGTGCAAAGCTTGGGTGAGGGGAAATGCTTTGTCGCCTAGATTGCGGGTGATTAATTCTACAGTGAGGCTGGTGCCGATCGTAATTGCGATCGCCAGTTCAAAGGCTTGCGGCCAAATTGCTCTAGTTTCATCGGTATCCTTGAGTCCGAGAGTGACTTTGGTTGCGCCGTCTGCGGTTGTGGCGGTTTCTAGCACATTCCAGAGGCGATTCCGCACAAAGCCATGACTCGGACGCCCCAAGGCTTCGGGATCGGGGCCAAACCAGGGCCAACAGATGGGTATACCGCCTTTGATGGCTTTCCCTTCGGCGTAGTAGGCTTTTTCGCTGACGAACATCAAGTCTGTGGTTTCGGTGGCTGGTTGAAAGGAGAGCACTTGACCGGAATACACAGAAATTAAGGCTTTGGCTTGACCGTTGTCGATGTGAATCATCGGGAAACCACCGTTTCCGGTGGCGAAGGTGAGGTTCCCGGCAATGCCGTAGTCTGTGTTTAATTGGTCAATACTCATGCTGTTGGCTTGGTGAATTTCTTTACAATTATCCGATATTATGGTTTCTAGATTGATTAGATTGTTGAGTTTGACCTAGGAGGGTGCGATCGACACAACGATGCCCTCAGATAAACGAATTGGGAGTGCCAACCGATCGCGAGGGGATGTGCGATCGAACCCACCGCCAAACCTTGCTGAGTTCTCCGCAAGCAAGCTAATACAGCAATTCATCAAAACACGGCGCAGCCACAAAACTCCGCATCTATTCGAGAGTTATTTGACGCGACAATTGCCAGGGATGCGCCGAAAACAGGGCAAAGAGCGCTGTCCGACTGACTGCATCGGCTAGCGTTCGCATCGAAACTTCACTTGTCAGCAACGGAGTTTCGCCAAAACCCGGTAAGTCAAATGCGATCGCTTCCGGTTCGGCGTTACTGAATCAAGCTATGGATGACTCAGGAACAGTTGAGCCGTTGAGCCGTATTCAATTGAGAGTCATCGACTCTCATGCGCCCCACTTCACAACTCCTGACGAGTCGGACGGATGATCATTTCGTTGACATCCACATCACCGGGTTGGTCGATGGCATAGGCAATCGCCCGGGCGATCGCATCCGCATCAATGGCGATTGAATACAACTGATTTATCCCTGATGCCGTCTCACCATGAGTGATGGTACTGGTTAATTCAGTCGCAACCGCACCGGGTGAAATGTTCGTAGAACGAATTTCACCGTTTGACTCCAGCCGCAGCCCTTCGGAGATTGCTCGCACGGCATACTTTGTAGCACAGTAAACTGCCGCCGCCGGAAATACTTTGTGTCCTGCAACCGACGACAAGTTGATTACGTGTCCAGACTTCTGTTGGCGCATAGTCGGCAGCACTGCTGCGATACCGTAAAGTACGCCTTTAATGTTGACATCAATCATTTGATCCCACTCATCGACCTTAATCTGGTCAAGGGGAGCCAGTGGCATTAAACCCGCATTATTGACCAGCACATCAATGCGTCCGTATGTTTCCAGCGTTGCGTCCGCCAATGCTTGCATCTGGGCGCGATCGGCAACATCGGTGACTCGATAGGCAACGGTGCCACCTGTTTTTTCGATTGCAGCCACCAAGTCCTTGAGTCTATCTTCGCGGCGGGCAGCAAGCATCAGTTTGGCTCCGCTGGCGGCTAAACGATGGGCGGTGGCTTCACCTAAACCGCTACTTGCTCCAGTAATGATGACAACCTTGTTTTGAATCTCAGACATATTCACTCCTGTTAATTGATTAAATCGGCTCACGTCACGGCGATGGGAACGTGCCTTGTACTTGAGGCGATCGCAGAATCAAACAAGCCTTTATTGAGCGACTGGTTTACAGAAACACTAAAAAAGGGACTCCTAGTGGATCTGTGTAAAACCGATCGCAAATCCGCTTAATTACCAAGCGCGAGCGTATTGAATTGGAGCAGGCACCGACTGACGTAGTTGCTTGGCAGCCCGCATCGGCCAATAAGGATCGCGCAGCATTTCTCTGGCAAGTAATACCATATCTGCTTGACCTGTACGGATGATGTGGTCAGCCTGCGCGGGTGCAGTAATCATACCAACTGCTCCGGTGGCGATGTTCCCGGAGCGTCGAATGCTCTCGGCAAAGGTAGTTTGATAACCTGCACCCGTGGGAATCTTTACACCCGGTACAATGGCGCCTGAGGAACAATCGATTAAATCAACGCCCAGTGACTTTAATTTATAGCTGAGTACAATACTTTGTTCAATGTCCCAACCATTTGGAACCCAATCGGTTGCAGAAATGCGAACCCAAAGCGGTGTTCGATCCGGCAAAACATTTCGCACGGCTTCTACGACTTCACATAAAAACCGGATGCGATTCTCAAAACTGCCACCATAGTCATCTGTCCGCTGATTGCTCAAGGGAGACATAAATTCATGCAGTAGGTAGCCGTGAGCCGCATGAATCTCTATTAGGTCAAATCCGGCTTCTAGGGCGCGTTGGGCTGCGCTGACAAAGAGTGTCGTCTGCTTCTGAATGTCTTCGATACTCAGAGCGGTCGGGGCGGGGGTATTGGGTTCAAAAGGAATGGCGCTAGGCGCGATCGAAGTCCATCCCCCTTGAGATTCCGAAAGCACCTCGCCGCCATCCCACGGAAGTGCTGTACTGGCTTTTCGACCTGCATGAGCAAGTTGAATTCCAGCAACCGCACCGTTGCGGTGAATTAACTCGACGATTCGCGCCAGCATTTCAATGTGAGCATCTTGCCAGATTCCCAAATCTTGCGGCGTAATTCGTCCTTCAGGCTCGACTGCTGCTGCTTCAGTCATCACCAGCCCTGCCCCTCCTACGGCTCGACTGACGAGATGAACCAGATGCCAATCATTCGCGAACCCATCAACACTGGAATATTGACACATGGGAGAAACTGCAATGCGATTTCGGAAGCTAACGCCACGTTGATCGAAGGGCTCAAATAAATGGGACATGGTTGTAAACCCGTGATTTATAAAATGCTACAGATGTCAATCAAGTACAGACTTTCTTGACGCTGGGAAGTTGACTGACTTCATTCCACCAAGTCCGCAGTTTCGGAGTTTGAGCGATCGTGGCTTCGTACTCTGGGGTCTGCGATAGGTAGGTGAAGACGGGAATTAGCTAGAAATCGGCAATGCTCAGTTCGTGACCGAGCAAATACGGGTGTCCTAAAGTTAGGGACTCGATCGCCTCTAGTGAAGTCTTTACAGGTGCGACGGCAGCTTTGTCAACCTAGATCTCGAATGGACTTGTCATTTTGAGGTATCAAGAGCAACGACAAAATTACTTGTCTAAAACCTCAATCTTTATTGTTAGCAAAACCGGGGATTACTAGAAAAAAACACAAAACTGTCAGAGTAATTATGCAGTAGATTGGGTAAATCCGCAAGCATGGCTTGACTAAACACGATTTCAACTAATTTTTTTTACCGATCGCCGATCTGTGAACGTACACCACGATCAAACCGCTCCCTACAAAAAAGCAATCAACATCACTCCACCCAGCCTGAAATTGATTAAAAAAAGTAACTTAATTTAATCTTTCCGCCCTCATCGGGTTGAGGTAAAACATTACCCCCAATCCAGCCCCAATGCCTCGATCGACTTGCAAGAGGTTAAGCTTTTTGTGAGGAGATAAATTCTTTGGTATCAGAAAATACCTGGTTCTATAGTTGCAGTTGCCCTCGATCCCCAACTACACTCAACCCACTAAACATAGTCAACACATTAGACACTATAATATAACTTTATACTTTTTTCATAAAGTTGTGCAAGAAGACTTCCGACTGATCGTTGACTTAGTTCTAGTTCTCGCTGCTGCCGCAGCAGGAGGACTCTTTGCATCGCTGTTGCGACAGCCGGTAATTCTCGGGTATCTCCTGGGAGGGATCGTAATTGGGCCGGCCGGTTTGGGGCTGATTAAAGAATTAATTCAGGTAGACACCCTGGCTGAATTCGGGGTTGCTTTTCTGTTATTTGCCTTGGGAGTGGAATTTTCTTTCGCCGAACTCCAGAAAGTAAAAGCCATTAGTTTGGGCGGGGGGGGCTTGCAAATTGTGCTGACGATCGCCATTACTACTGCAATTTCCTTGGCTGTAGGCTGGGTAGAATCGCCCGCTCAAGGCGTGTTTTTAGGAGCGATTCTGTCGCTTTCCTCGACCGCAGTCGTCCTGAAATGCTTGATGGAACGCAATGAATCCGGTACTTCCCACGGTCAAGTCATGCTGGGAATATTAGTAGTTCAAGATTTGGCTTTGGGGCTAATGCTAGCAGTTTTGCCGGCACTCAACCAGCCAGCAGAAGCGATCGGCATGACGGTAGCGTGGGCCCTGCTGCGGATCGGGTTATTTGCTGCCGGTGCTGTAGTCGCGGGCATTTGGATGGTACCGCAGTTGCTGCGCTACCTCGCGAAAACAGAAAGTCGGGAACTGTTTTTGCTGGGAGTTGTGGTTTTGGCTTTAGGGATTGCGCTGCTTACAGAATATTTGGGTTTTTCGATCGAGATGGGCGCATTTGTGGCGGGTTTAATGATTTCGGAGGTGGAATATGCCGACCAAACTCTAACTTATGTCGAGCCTTTGCGAGATATTTTTGCATCCTTATTTTTTGTCACCATCGGAATGTTAATTGACCCGGTGTTTCTGTGGAACCATCTAGAAGTAATTCTGGGACTGGTATTTATAGTATTTGTCGGCAAATTCTTGATTATAACGCCGATCGTCCGATTATTTGGCTATCCGCTAAAAACAGCATTGATCGCAGGTTTGGGCTTAGCTCAAATAGGAGAATTCTCCTTTGTACTCGCTAGTTCCGGCCAAGCTATGGGGCTGGTTTCGCGGAACGTTTACCTGTTAATTTTAGGAACGACAGCCGTCACTCTCGTGCTGACTCCGTTTGTGTTGAGAAGCGTGCCGCAGTTATTGAAATGGGCGGAAAAATTCGGGCCTTTGCAGCGCTATTTTGACGAAACATCTCAACCTGTGGCAATAGCTGAAACTTTGCCGGAACAAAATTATGTTGTGGTTTGCGGCTACGGGCGAGTCGGCAGAATTTTAGTCAAAATGCTGCAAAGCCGCAACTGTTCAGTTGTGGTGATCGACGAGTCAGAAAGTAGAATTCAAGATTGCAGAGTCCAAGGAATTCCTTACATTTACGGGAATGCTGCCAGCTTGCACGTATTGGAAGCCGCGCGGGTGGAACGGGCAAAAGCAATGGCGATCGCCCTTCCCGATCCCATGAGCACTCGCTTGTGTCTAAAGCGGGCTTTAGAATTAGTCCCGGATTTGGATATTGTGGTGCGGGCCAACCAAGATAAAGACATCGAACTGCTTTACCAACTGGGGGCCTGGGAAGTCGTGCAGCCGGAGTTTGAGGCGAGTTTAGAACTGTCTGCCCACTTGCTGGCTGGCATCGGGATCTCGGCAACCGCGATCGCGCGGGAAGTGCAGCAAATTCGCAGCAGCCGCTATCTGGAATTGCGGCCGCCGCGCGAACCTTTGGCGGTTTCGCGGGATTTGAAAGTGGCGGTTCGAGATATGAACAGCGAGTGGTACAGCTTGCCGTTAGGTTCTCCCATCGCCAGCATGACTCTGGAAGAAACTAACTTGCGGCAGTTGACAGGGGTCAGCGTGATGGCGATCGTCCGCAAGAATGGCGAGGAAATTGATTATCCTAACGGCAAGACAGCTTTGCAGTTGGGCGATCGACTTTTTGTAGTGGGAGAACCCGAAGAACTCATCAGTTTTGAGTTGCTGGCGAAGGGCGAAGTTGCAGTGCCGCAGGGCGACAGTTCCTGCCAGTGGCTGAGGCTGCCAGCAAACAGCCCTTGGGCGGGCAAAAAACTGTCAGAGGTAGATTTGCTGACCCAGTACGGGGTGCAGGTGCGGGCGATCCGCCGGGAAGGGAAATTTACTCGCTGGCCGGACGGAACTACCAATTTGCAAGAAGGCGATCGTTTGCTGCTGTGCGGCGGCTTCTACGAACTAGGCTTGATGCAGCGGACGGCCTCGCCGCCAGTTCGGCAATCTGCTTTAAAGCTGCCTTTTATTACCGCCCAAGTCAGCGAAAAGCTGTTTAGCGATTAGGGAAGAAGGAAGAAGGAAGAAGGAAGAAGGAAGAGGGAAGAAGGAAGAAGGAAGAAGGAAGAGGGAAGAGGGAAGGAAGAGGGAAGAAGGAAGAGGGAAGAAGGAAGAAGGAAGAGGGAAGAGGGAAGAGGGAAGAGGGAAGATTTTTCCCCTCTCCCAATCTCCCCCTCCCCCACTCTCCCACTCTCCCACTCTCCCACTCTCCTCAGCCGTTGGGTTTGATATAAGCAATTGCTGGTCGCGAAATCAGAATTTGTTGTTCTGAGGCATCGAGGAGGCAAATGCAGCTATGATCCTGCCAAAAAATTCTGCCCGCTAGTAAGTCGCCAGTAAGGAGTTTGATCTCCACCTGTTCTTTGTCTTTGATGTAGCTTTGTATTAAGCGAACGCTGGGCAATCCGGTTTCAAATTCAGACATAGTTCAGAAAAATATAGTCAAATATTACCTTAAACCATATTCTTCTGTTTATACGGTTTAAACGGTACTGGCCCAACTACAAGCGCCTCTACTCGATGAAGGATAAACCCATTGGCCGCTACTTTTCGACAGATCTTCATTGAGCCATTGACATCAGCATTAATTAGATATCGCTGTGGAGTTATAAATATTATATGTCTTGATATTGCACTAGAAAGGACGATAAATTGCATAAAGTTTTATAATAGTGGGAAATTGGTAATTTGGCGATCGAATTATCTAATCAGTTTTAACCAAAAGAGGTTTGTTTTTATGCCGATCGAGTTTGCGAAGTATCAGGGGCTGGGAAATGATTTTATTCTGATTGACAACCGCCACTCGTCAGAACCGGCGATTACACCAGAACAAGCTGTGGATTTGTGCGATCGACATTTCGGGATTGGCGCAGACGGCGCGATATTTGCTCTTCCGGGTCAAAACGGCACTGACTATACGATGCGGATTTTTAACTCCGACGGTTCGGAACCGGAAATGTGCGGCAACGGGATTCGCTGTTTGGCTAAGTTTATCGCCGATTTGGAATCGTCGGAAATTCATCCCTCCCAACCCCCCCAAGCTTCGGCGGGGAGTGAATCTAAGACTGAGTACCGGATTCACACCGGTGCGGGCGTTATTATCACTGAATTGCGATCGGACGGTCAGGTTAAGGTGGATATGGGAGTTCCCCGGCTGCTGGCTGCGGAAATTCCGACAACTTTGGCCGCACCGGATGCGAAAGTTATTGATGTGCCGATCGAAGTTGCGGATAAATCTTGGTCTGTTACCTGCGTCAGCATGGGCAATCCCCACTGCATTACGTTTGTAGAGGATGTTTCGGCTGTTGCTTTAGAAACTGTCGGGCCTCAATTCGAGCACAACAAAGCCTTCCCGCAGCGTACCAATACGGAATTTATTCAAGTGGTACGTTCGGACTATGTAAAAATGCGGGTGTGGGAAAGAGGCGCAGGTGTTACTCTAGCTTGTGGGACTGGTGCTTGTGCTGCTGTGGTAGCTGGAGTGTTGGTAGGGAAGTGCGATCGGGCAACTGCGGTTGAACTCCCCGGCGGCGTTTTGGAAATCGAATGGGCAGAAGTGTCTGGGCGGATTTACATGACCGGGCCGGCACAGCTAGTATTTACTGGTTGTATTAGTGATTAGTTATTAGTCATCAGTCATCAGTTATCAGTTATTAGGCATCAGTCACTCGTCAGAAGGATTTTTTTGTTTAATTAACAAACAATAAAAATTATTGAATTCAAAATCTGTATTGAATTCTGACCAATGCCTTCTGCCTTCACAAGTTATTGGCTGCGGACTGAAGACTGAAGACTAATAACTAAGCCTGAAATCTAAAATCTAAAATCTAAAATCTAAAATCTAAAATTAAGTAGGTGGGCTGGCATGGCTGGAGGTATTTATCTGATTCAGGACGACGACAGGCTGGTAGAAATGATGGAACAGCCCTACGACTCGGAAGACCAATTACAAGACTTGCTAGTAACTTATCCTAATTTGATCCCGGGAGACCAAATCGATCGGGCTACGGCGCAGAGGTGGCTGTTAATTTCGCGGGAAGCTGCACCCAGCGATGAGGAAACAGCGGTGCAGTGGTCGCTGGATCATTTGTTTCTCGACCAAAATGCAGTTCCTACTTTGGTGGATGTCCGGCGAACTCTTAATGCCGAACTGCGACAAAAAGTGTTGGGTCAGTCGATCGACTATGCTGCTAATGCGTTGTTTTACTGGCCTGTCGATTCAATTATTGCTCTGTTTGAAGCTAATTGTCGCGATCGGGGTCGCGATCCCGAACAGATTTTTGAAGAGTTTCTCGGTGCGGATGCTAATGAAGACAGATTTTGGCAGAAGGTTAAAACTAATTTGCAAGCGGGTAAAGTTCGCTTAGTGTTTGTAGCTGACGAGATTTCCGCTGAAATGCGCCGAGTTGTGGAATTTCTCAACGAACAAATGGACCCGGTTGAAGTTTTGGCCCTGGAAATTAAGCAGTATGTAAGTGAAGACGGCCTCAGAACTTTGGTTCCCAGAGTGATCGGTCAGACAGCCGAAGCACAGCAGAAAAAATCCAGCGCAACACGCGAAAGAAGGCGCTGGGATGAATCTTCATTTTTTGCGGAAATCAAAGCTAGACGGGGCGCGGATGAGGCGCAAATGGCAAAAGCAATTTACCTTTGGGCGAAAAGTCAAGAACCCGAAGTTCAAATCCACTGGGGAACGGGGGACGCTTACGGCGGTTTCGCAGCTCAATTGCCTCAAAGGGGAAGAAAACCCTATCAGCTATTCACTGTAGATATTGCTGGCAGAATGGAGATTTCTGCTGACAATTACGGTTCCGGGCCGCCGTTTAATGCGGAAGAAAATTGGCTGGAATTGAGAAGCAAGCTAAGTTCGATCGGTCTGTCGTTACCTATAGAACCGGGCGAGAGAAGGTCGCCGAGTCTGGCTTTGTTTACTTTGCAAGACGAATCTGCCCTCAAGCAAGTTATGCAAACTTTTGATTGGGTGATTGAGCAAATTAAAACGTTATAGTCAGTAGTTAGTAGTCAGTAGTCATTAGTCATTAGTCCTTGGTAGTTAATAATTGGTTACGATCGCCAACAACTAACTAATAACCACTAACTAATGACTAATATCGAATATTAGCTTGTTTCATGCGCCGCAATGCTTCTCCCAGTCGATCGCAATCTGCAATTAAACTAATTCTCACATATCCTTCGCCGCCCGGCCCAAAAGCATTGCCAGGAGTCACCACAACACCCGTTTGCTGCAAAACATTCAGGGCAAAATCAGTCGAACTCATGCCCGGAGTGCAGGGAACCCAAAGATACATTGCAGCCAGAGGTTTCGGAATATTCCACCCTAATTCGGCCAATCCTTCAACCATGAAATCCCGGCGAGTCCTGTAACGATTCTGCACTTCGTGCAAGTAACTGTCGGGCAATTGCAGTGCTGTTTCTGCTGCTGCTTGCAATGCGGAAAATATACCGTAATCTAGGTTAGTTTTTAAAGTCCGCAAACCTTGAATAATCTTGCTATTTCCTACTACAAAACCGACTCGCCAGCCGGCCATATTGTAGGTTTTTGACATGGTGTGAAATTCAACACCGATTTCTTTACCGCCGGGAATTTCTAATAAACTTGTCGGTTGATACCCGTCAAAGGCTAATTCGGCATAACACAAGTCGTGAACCAGCAAGATTTGATGTTTGTGTGCGAAAGCCACAATATCTTTGTAAAATTCGCGGGGTGCAGTGGCTCCAGTCGGATTACTGGGATAATTGAAATAGAGTATTTTGGCTTGTTCGGCTACGCTGTCGGGAATGTCGGCTAAGTCAATTACCCAGTCATTTTCTGGTTTGAGGATGATGTTGTGAACTTTTGCACCAGCGATTATTGGGCCGCGAAATAATACGGGATAAGCAGGACTTGGTACTAATATTAAGTCCCCTGGATTGATATAGGCGATCGCAAAATGTGCTAAACCTTCTTTAGAACCCAACAAAGGCAAAGCTTCGCTTTCTGGATCGAGTTCAACGTTGTAGCGGCGGCTGTACCATTTAGTAATAGTACGGCGGAAACTGGCAGTTCCTTCAAAGGGTGGATAGCCGTGATTGGCAGAATTTTGGATGGCTGCGACGGCGGCTTCTACTACTGGTTGAGGAGTGGCACCGTCAGGGTTTCCCATTCCTAAGTCTATTAAATCGAGTCCTTGTTCGCGGGCGCGGGCTTTGAGTTCGTCGAGACGGGCAAATACGTAGGGCGGTAGTTTTTGCAACCTGTCAGCAGGGGTAATCCAATCCAAGGTCATTTATTTTTTGTCAGTTGTCAGTTTTCCTGGTTTGTAGTAAGGACTTTCGTCCTTGCTAGCACAGCCTTTTCAGGACTAAAGTCCTTACTACAAACTGTTTTAATTCTTAATCTTTAATTCTCCCACAGGTGCGGTGGTAGAAACCATCGCTGCCATTAATTGTTGGGGAACAACTTTAAAAGGCAGTCTGTGGATGTCGGAATTGGGATTGCAGGCTATGTCAGCGGCGCGCTGCAATTCTGTGATGGTAATGTCTCCGAGTCCTAGGTTGTCTAAAGTTTGGGGCAATCCAATCTCGGCGTAGAATTTTAGCAGTTGCTGTCTGGCGCTAGCGGCGAGTTGATTGTTTTGCAGCATTTCTTCTAACCGCAGTTGTACTAAAATGCCGTAGGCGACTTTTTCGCCGTGCAATGTGCCGTGACTTGCTAATAGATGAGTTAGGCCGTTGTGGACGGCGTGGGCGGCGACGGTGCGGCATTGGGCGCCGCCAATTCCGCCGATTACTCCTGCTAGCAATACGGCGGCATCTGTGACTTCTTGCCAGGTTTCGCTACCGGGTTCTTTGAGGGCGGCGGCTGATTTTTGGAATAAAATATCGCGCAGTATTCTAGCTTGTTGAACGGCCGAAATAATCAGGGTTTGTTCCGAGTGTCCGCTGCTGACTGATGCTTCGTACCATTTGGCGATCGCATCTCCAATTCCTGCTACTAATGTCCGCTGCGGTGCGGTTTGAATTAAGCCGTAGTCGAGTATTAATAAGTCGGGACATCTGGCTAATGTGACATCGTATTGGAATGCACCTTGTTCTGAATAAATGTTAGAAAGGGCTGTCCAAGCTGCACAAGTGGCTGCTGATGTCGGTATTGTGACGATCGGGATTTTGCACTGATGGGCGACGAGTTTGGCTGCGTCTAAGGCTTTGCCGCCGCCAACTCCGATGATGAAGTCGGCTTGATGGGTTTGGGCTGCTGCGCGGAGGGTTTCGAGGCTTCTTTCGCTGCAATCCTTGCCGTATGCTGTTTCGGCGGATTGTAACTCCTGCTTTTCGAGGATTGGTTGCAGGTAGGGTTGGGCGGCGGCGAGGGAGTTGCTGCCGCCGACGATTAGCGGCCGCTTTCCGAAACGGGCGATCGCATCTCCGGCTTGTGCGATCGCCGATCGACCCCGCAATACACAGGCGGGAGCAATTGTCAAGGAATAAATTGCTGGTGCGGTGGCGGTTTTAGTGCTTTGGGTTTGAGTCATCGAACCACTGGATAAGTGACGAGAAGGTTGACGCTTTGCAGGATTGCTGGATTTTATAAGATAACTCTAACCCATGTTGGGCGATCGGGTAAGTTTTGTAAAGTTTTTATTAAGTATTGTTGGGCTGTTGGGGGATGGGAGAGGGGAGTTGAGGGGAGTTGGGGAGTTGAGGGCGATCGAACTATTATTAGAATTGAGGCTTAACGTACAAATCCCAGACTTGTTTCACTGCTGCTGCATCTGCTTGAGAAATTTGCCCGATTTTCGCTAGCAACAAAAACTTTTCCAGACAATCTAATCTAGACAAGCGTACTGTTGAAGCAACGCGCAAACCGCTGGCAGACCAATCATTAAGAAATACATCAGTTTGGCTGCGGGGTTTTGCAGAGGTGACGGCTGCTGCTACAACATCCTCTCCATCCAACCACAGTAAAAGTATGGGGCGTTTTTTAGAGCCTGCGCCACTTGTAAAGGGAATATTTGCTACCCAAAAATCACCCGGTTCAATAGTCGTCATAGAGTCCTTCGTCTTCGGGTGCGTAGCCTTTCAAAAAAGCATCGTGACTGCGAGTAATAGCTGAGTCAATTAAATATTCTTCGCTGTTGACTGCAAAAAACTCTGTTAATTGGGCCGCGGTTAAATCTTGTTGGGTTGTTATCTCTACAAACGGTTCTAGTATTGGAGGGGATTCTACTAATACCCTTAAACAATCAATAAATGAGCGCTTGGAATGCGGTAGTTCTGTTTGCGAAATATTAGATTCAGAACTTTCATTCGGTGGCTGTTTTACTTTTTGTGCTTGGTATACGAGAAATTGCACAAAGTCAAGAACTTCCTGTCGCCTTTCTGTCGGAAGCAGTCGCAAATTTTCTAACAATTTTTTTTCGAGCTTTCCGAGTCTCAAAAAAATCACTGGATATGTGAAAGTTTTTGCTGGTTGGTTCATGGGAGTTTTACACTAACAGTAAAATTAATGTACTTATATGATTATAGCTGACTTGCTCGGTCTGCGTGCGATCGCCCTTACCAATCAATGTCTTTGATTTCAACAGCGATTTTATGCCATTCTTTTTCGGCATTGAAAAACTTTTCTGCTCCTAAGTCGGCTTTCAAAAGAGTATGCTCTAACACTAAGACTAAAGGATCGTCCGTAATTGTCCACCCGTCTTTTTCGAGGGTGCGACGCAGGGAGAAATGTAAATTATCACGTCTAGACATTAGATATTCCAGAATTTAGGTTAGGAAAGATAAACACGAATCTCTTGAACTGCCATGTCTTGTGATGTCGCTGATGATGCAAATAAATAGTCTAGTCTGTAATAAAGATAACTTTTTTAAGTGCGACGAGTAAGATGTTTGAGTCGGATGGTGCGCCGAACTCGATTAAGAAAAGGAGATTCCGACGGGGGTAAAAAGGGGTTGACATACCTGAGTAATCTGCGGTATTCTTCTATTATATCAGGTATTGTACCGCAACTGCAAGAGAATTATAAGTTAAGTCGCTAAACCTGGGTTGAGATAGTAGCTTGAAGGTATCAGTTGAGCATTGAAGGTTCAACTGGGGAACACTGTGTATGACTGTGTTGAATTGTCACCATGAATCCTAGACAACTTGAGCAAGATCTGGAATTGCCGAACATTACAGCATCATTAGTTGCTTATCGTAATGCTGCACAGAATAGTAAGTGGTACATTCGCTTTTTTGTTCCGGGTCCTGATGGAAGATATACACCTGGAGTGTCTGTTGTATCCAGTTCCAGGGTTCCTAAATTGGTAAGCGATCTTAAAAAAGCGCACCAGAAAATGTAATTTCTTCAACAACAGAAATATTCAGGAAGATTTTCAGAAGATTTTGTCCTGAGCGGTGAAGTTAGTGAGACTTTATCCGTGACAGTCTCTAGTGAAACATCACACTTCCTATTTTGGAGCTATAAAAAGACAAGGTTGCACTTCTTGGTTTCAAGTAAAACCAACACATTTAGTACGTCTTTCGACTCAGATGATGTCAAAATGGTCATAAGCATACTATCTTTAGCAGAAGACTTGGCAGCTAAACTGATTAATCAGCTAGAGAGTTGAAGAGCAGTAGCCAGAAGCCTTTCGCTGCAGTTGATGATGGTTGTAACAGAATTTGTGGGATTATGATTTCTGTGCAATCAGCCTTCTTGCCTTCATGCCAACGAATGATTCTGACCTACAAATCCAAGCACGAAGAATTCTAGATGCGATTGCTTTCATTCCTTTTGAGCAATGTCAACCCTTGACCCGTGGGTTTGAGAGCATTCCTGCGCGTCCTGGCATTTATGCAATCAGGCACACAACTGATGGATTGCTCTACATCGGTAAAACCAAGAGCTTACGAGGTCGCTTCAGTGGTGGGCACAAAGCTTTTTTGTGGGCATGGCTCGATAAATATAGCGATGAAGACATACGGATTGCGGTACAGACAATTTCTCACGCTTGAGAACCCTGCGTTACTATTGGAGCTAGAAGCCATCATTCTAAGAGCTGCTGAACCCCCTTACAACTTCCCAATTCCAACTGAGATCTAAAGCCATGCAAGCCAAACTTCAAGAGCAACTTTCCCTCGCTGATGCCGAAGTTATTTTAGGACGTTTTCCTGAACGAATTCGTGCTGCCCTAATTGCTCGTGCTGCTGAAATTGAATACCCAATCGAAGCAGTCATTGAGATGGCGATCGCTAGTTTCCTTGACACAGAGGCATTAGGTTTTGCAGATTGCAAACCAGGACGCGGACAATAACAGCGTCAAGTGGCGATCGCCGCGGTCTAACAACCCGGTTGGAGCGGACTACCGAAAGATATTGGTGGTGATGCAAAAGTTATTTCTAGCCACTCAACCGGAACGTTGCTTTTGGCTGCAACAATGCTTCTAAATTATCTGTCAGTGTTTAAGATTAAGCTATTCACCTCTAATTGCTGGAGTTCAATCTATGAGAAAGCCACAAACTGTTAAAGCTTTGGAAGAGCTAGGACGGGTTCAACTCTCTAAGAGTTTTTTCATGCGTGAGTTTCTTTATTCAGAAATCTCTCAAATTGAAGGTATCCCTAACATTCCTAGCGATCCTGACTTGGCGATCGCAGCCGGAAAGAATTTGTGTGAGAGGGTGCTTGAACCAATTCAAGATGCGCTTGGTCGGATTAGTATCCGCTCAGCCTATCGTTCTTGTGCTGTGAACGCCAAAGGAGCAGAGAATAAAAATCAGTACAACTGTGCCAGTAATGAGTCCAACTATGCAGAACATATCTGGGACGTAACAGATTCCGATGGGTATATGGGAGCAACAGTATGTATTGTTGTTACATCATTCATCCCTTACTATGAACGCACTCAAGATTGGACAGCATTGGCATGGTGGATACATGACCACATTGATGCTTATGCAGAAATGACCTTTTTCCCAAAGTATGCAGCGTTCAACATTAGGTGGAGCGAGAATCATAAGGTTTCAAAAGAAATTTATAGCTACGTAAAAAATCCGCACACTGGTAAGAATAGCGGGTATCTGACAAAGCAGGGGATGGATAATTTCTTAGGTTTGCATGAGCAGTTTTACCAAGAATTTATCGATCGCTGACTAAACATCTTTTTGAACTTCTATGCGATAGTTGTAGCCCTGTTCGGTGAGGAATAGTTGGCGGTGTCGGGCAAAATCTTCCTCGCAAGTTTGTAGCGAGACTAATGTATAAAAGCTGGCATTGTGTCCGTCGGGTTTGGGGCGGAGAATTCGTCCGAGGCGCTGCGCTTCTTCTTGGCGAGAACCATACTTTCCCGATACTTGAATCAACACATCGGCATCAGGTAAATCGACTGCAAAATTGCCCACGCGAGATAGAATTAATCCCGGAATCTCTTTGTGACGGAATGCTTCGTATAACCGATCGCGCTCTGCCTGTTTTGTCTTTCCCGTAATCAGAGGCAATTCGGTAATTTTGGCGATCGCATCCAACTGTTCCAGAAATTCACCGATGATTAAAATGCGATGTCCCGCCTCTTTTTGCAATAAACTTTGTACCATATCCAACTTACCCGGATTTTCAGCAGCAATGCGAAACTGTTGGCGGCGGGGCGCTAGGGCATAGGCCATTTTTTGCGCCTCATTTTGGGCGACGCGGATTTCCGTACAATTGGCAGTGGCAATAAATCCCTGTCCTTCCAATTCGCGCCAAGGTACGTCATAGCGCTTGGGCCCAATCAACGTGAATACATCGCCTTCTTTCCCGTCTTCGCGAATCAATGTCGCAGTTAAACCTAACCTGCGTCGTGCTTGTAATTCAGCGGTGATCCGAAATATCGGTGCAGGTAATAGATGGACTTCATCATAAATAATCAGTCCCCACGATTCCGCATTAAACAACTCGAAATGCGGGAATTCATCATCTTTATTCGATCGATAACTTAGCATTTGGTAAGTCGATAGGGTGACAGCAGCCGTCTGTTTGGTGACACTGCTGTACTCAGCGATCGCATCCTCAGTTAAACTCGTTTTGTCTAATATTTCCCTGCGCCACTGGTGTACAGAAGTCAAACTGCTGGTGAGGATGAGTGTCTTTTGCTTTACCAAACTCATCGCTAACATCCCGACTATGGTTTTACCAGCCCCGCACGGTAGGACGATCGTCCCACTTCCACCTTTTACCTCCCCGTCCTGATAGAATGCCTCTGCTGCTTCTTGTTGATAAGCACGCAACTTAAAGGGCAAGTCCGCTAAAGTACGATCGCGCAAAGAAATCCCTAATTCGGCACCCTCGACATATCCAGCCAAATCTTCTGCCGGATAGCCCACCGCTAGTAAAGCTTGCTTGAGTACGCCGCGATTCCCGGCATCGACTTGAAAGCAAAGATCCGAGATGCGCTTGCCCAACATTGGTTTAACGCGATCGTCCCGTACCAGCAATTCCGCTAGGGGCAAATCGGCAATTCGCAGTTGTAAATCGGGGGTAGCCGCATCGATTCTTTCAATTACAGTTAATCCATACCGCGCCCCCAACAGTTCAATTTCCTGCGCTACGGACTCAGGAATGGGATACTTGGCATACTTTCGCAAAGCTGAGATCGCCTCTTCAACAGGCATTCCCGCCGCCCGCGCATTCCACACGCTGAGGGGCGTGATGCGATAGGTGTGGATGTGTTCGGGACTTTTGATTAATTCGGCAAAGGGGGCGATCGCTTCTCGCGCCTGTTGTGCTGTGGGAGCGTGAACTTCTAGTAAGATCGATCGATCGCTTTGCACGATCAAAGCATTTTCGGGAACATAATTCATAGGTTGTTTCGATCGCAGATAAAAGGCAGATAAAAGGCAGATAAACGCAGATAATTTTAATTGGTTGTATAGCAATCCTTGCAAGAGTCGTAAATTTTTTACCCCACCCCAACCCTCCCCTTGGTAAGGGGAGGGAGTAAGAAACTCACAAATGATTTAGGATTGCTATAGATACTTGTAGGGGTGAAGGAGTCGGGCGATAATCTGAGTAATAATTTTCAGGATTTGTATCCGACTGCTGCACCCTGGCGCGAGTGAGATCGATACCACCGGACACGATATTATACCAATTTTAAAAAAGAATGCAACAGTATTCTTGTTCCCCCCGCAATGCAGCGGGGGGGCTAGGGGGGGTCGAAGAGTATTGCACGATTTTAGAGAAATGGTATTACTATTTATCCCGCTGGGGTAAGACGTAGCCGATCTGCCGCAGGGCGTTGCGAAATTTAGTTTCCTGGAATAATGGAACTGCTAAAGTGCGATCGCCCGCTAGCTGACAGAATTTTTTGGTACGGGAATCATTGGCAATCAACACTGCTAAATGGGCGTTTGTACATTCGATTAACTTGACAGTTCCTACATCTTGCAAACTATTCGATCGTTCTGTAACATCCGTCAGAAATTGCTGTACGGTTTCGGGTAGCGGTTCGATACTTCTTGTCTCTAAAACTTCTTTAAATTCTGCTAGCGGGTATCCGGCTTCAATGGCGGTAAATAGCTTTTGTCGATCGAGTTGCCAGACGACATCTGAAACTTTTTTAGTATAGAGATCGAGGACGATCGCATCTGATGTCGCAATGCCTTCTCCTGCTACAACAATATCTAAATTGGGCAGTACGCGGAGTGTTTGACGGAACTCAATTGCTGGCGGGGTGTAATTGTGAGTCAATCCCAAACAGTAAGCCCCCAAAGCTGTCAGGCGAAAAGATATTAAGCCGTCGTAGCGGCTGAGAAATCTCAAATCGTCCGTTCCCCAAAGATCGTCAAAATCGCTGGGTACGAGGGACGGATCGGCATAGGCAACATCAATTATTCCCAGGGTAGCAACATACTCAAACAACAGGCAGCGCATATATCTTTCTTGCAGAATATGCCAATCGTGACTGCCGGAATATCCTAAGTTACCATACCCAAATTCAGAAATATAGAGATTGTCGGGATCGCGCGTTACTTCAAACCGATTGCCCGTTGCCAACATATACCTGCTAAATTCGCTAAACAGAATCCATTTACCGACAGGACATTCTGCTAGAATTGAGGCGATCGCCTCTCTCCGCCCCGCCGCCGCTGTCATGCCGCGCGCCCCCTTGCCAGTTTGTCCTTTAATCGCATCAATGCGGCGAAATTCATCAAAAGAGTTTGTTTTTAACCAGCGCTTCCATGCTGTCTGTAATCCTTTGGCAGGTGATTCTTGCAAGGCTTTCTGTCCCGCTTTGGTCAAAACTAGCTTTTTGCCCGATTGTTCGGCGAATTTGCTCGCTTGGGCGATCGCGGCCCAAGCAAAGGATTTGATGTTACCAACCTCGTAGAATATATCGCCCTTTTCCAAGGTAGCTTGGCGCTGTTCGTCGTTATAAAAATCACCCCCTTGCAATACGGCGGCGATCGCTTTCAGAGTTGTGGCACCAGGTAATGCGGTTTTCTCACTAACGGCAACTTTGCCCGACTGAATCAGACGCAAAACTGCTTCCAAATCCTTTGGGGCTGCCCGTTCCATTTCACAAATTGTCAAAGGAAGTTCGTACTCGGATACCTCTCTTTTTGATGTACGAAAGTTATGTTTTTCTACACGAATCATAAAATTATCTGGCAGTACATCGCCAACCAGATTTAAGGAAGTTGCTTGAGGTTTTGGTACAAACTTCAGCAATTTTTGTTCAAGATCGTAGGGGATCGCAGTGCCGTAGAAGAACAAGCATAGTAGGGATGGTTCTCGGTTGTATCCATAGCGATCGCTTGTTCCCCAGTTTGGTTGTTGTCCGTATTTCGCCACAAATACATCGGCATCATAGCCACCACCTGACCCGTGTATAACTTCCGCTACGGCCGCTTTTTGCAGGTCGTCTAATTGCGCCCAAACTTGCTTGAGTTTTTGTCCCTGCATTTGCTCTTTAATCCCAGCCACCAGGTCTGCTTTGCGGGTTAATTTACGATCGCCCGACAACAGTGCATTCAGCTTTTTTAAATCTTCAACAATTATTCCTTCGAGTGCCTCTTGGAGGGTAGTAACATCATCTAGGGTTTGGTAACGCGGCATAATTTTTAGCAATTCGCCTGCTGCAAAATTGTTTGTGCTACCAAATATAACAACTTTCCGAAAATTCTAACTTGAATTTTTGTAACAAAATTCCGAAGTATGGTTTAATATTTATTGTTAAACAGACGCGATTTTTATCCGATTAAGTACAAAAGTAGGCTATCTAAAAAACTCGGAATTACACAACTACTCTAGAACGTAGAGTGCGCCGCTACCCACAATCCCCAAGCAGCTTGAATATCTCGTGACCACGGACCATACAATTAGTCGATCGAAACTGACAGAGTGTAACTGGCGCCTCCTCGTTCTGTACCGACGACTATCTGATATTTTCCTGTCTGCGGCAATTCTCCAGACCAGCTTTTTTCTCCTTCAGCTACGGCGTTTGTATTGGGAGCGACCACCTTAAAAACAGCATTTCCCTCAACTGATTGGATCTCAACATTCATGGTTTGACCTTCTTTGGCGCTAATCAGATAAATCATGACTTCGCCGCGCGCTACTCCTCCTTTTACTTCCGCTGAACTAGCACCGCGCTTAAACTGAATCTCCTGCGGTTGCTGACTCATTAAAATCGCCGGTTTTTCCGGGATGGCTGCGGTGGGAACAATGCGGGATATAGCCTTTACTGAAGCCGGAAAAATCGCAGAGGCACATAAGCCGATTATCAAAGTATTTAGCGAGTGTTTGAAACTTTTTGCTGGTTTGTTCATGGCTTTGAAAACTCTTGGAAAATGGTTTATTTTTATAATTGTAGCCAAGTCGATCTGGATTGTCCAATTTTATATTTACATTTTTAAATTCTAGAATTTATCTAGATTATCTACTATTTAAATAATCACTTTGGATATTTTAAATTGCTGATTTAATAAAAATTAAAATATCGAGCGCAGTTGCACGATTTTAGGGAAATAATCTTAAATTAAGATTTGAGCTTTGAGATTTAACTCGGACTGTGAGATAATTATTTACAATCGTGACTTTTGTTTTACTGGGCCCGCCAGGGCGGTAAAACAACAGTGGCAGTCAGCATTGTTAAAAAAAATTCCCAATTCCCAATCATCACAAACAAGGCGATATGAGCGAACACCCAACCATCAGCTACCGCACCGAAAGCGACTCGATGGGAGACAAACAAATCCCATCTAATGTCTACTACGGCATCCAAACTCTAAGGGCTATTGAAAATTTCCCGATTAGCGGCATTAAGCCTTTATCAACATACGTTGATGCTTGTGTTTTAATTAAAAAAGCAACGGCGATCGCCAATGGCGAACTCGGCTGCATTCCAGAAGACATCAGTCAAGCAATTGTCCAAGCAGCAGAAGAAATCCTAGCGGGCACATTGCGCGACCAATTTGTAGTTGATGTCTACCAAGCCGGGGCTGGAACTTCTCACCACATGAATGTTAATGAAGTTCTTTCAAATCGCGCTTTGGAAATTATGGGCGAGGAAAAAGGCAACTACAAGCGCGTCAGTCCTAACGATCATGTAAACTACGGTCAATCAACAAATGATGTGATTCCGACGGCGATTCGGATCGGCGGATTGTTAGCGTTAGAAAAGACTCTTTTTCCGGCTTTGTCGGAGGCCGTAGTTGCCCTAGAAAACAAAGCAGAAGAATTCAAAGATATTGTAAAATCCGGCCGCACTCATATGCAAGATGCTGTGCCTGTTCGACTCGGCGATACCTTCGGCGCTTGGGCGCAAATTCTCAGAGAACATACCTTGAGAATTGACAGGGCATCCGATGATTTGACATCTCTGGGATTGGGGGGAAGTGCGGCAGGAACAGGCTTAAATACTCACCCTGAATACTGTCAAAAAGTTGCTGAAATTCTCTCCGAATTAATCGACCACCCCCTGAAACCAGCAAGGCATTTAATGGCAGCTATGCAGAGTATGGCACCGTTTGTAAATGTCTCCGGTACACTGCGAAATCTCGCTCAAGATTGCGTTAAAATGTCCCACGACTTGCGTTTGATGGACTCAGGGCCGAAAACGGGTTTGAAAGAAATTCAACTGCCTCCCGTGCAACCCGGTTCGTCAATTATGCCGGGGAAATACAATCCTGTGATGGCAGAAATGACATCGATGGTTTGTTTTCAAGTTATGGGTTACGATAGCGCGATCGCCCTGGCAGCCCAAGCGGGACAATTAGAATTGAACGTGATGATGCCCCTGATTGCCTACAATCTCATTCACAGCATCGAAATTTTGGGCAATACCATCAGCGCGCTGACTACACAATGCCTCGCCAAAATTGAAGCTAAGGGCGATCGGTGTCTCGCTTATGCTGAAGGCAGTCTCGCCCTTGTTACCGCCCTCAACACTCACATCGGCTATCTCAACGCCGCCGCTGTCGCTAAAGAATCTTTAGAAACCGGCAAATCTTTGCGGCAAATTGTGCTAGAAAGGGGTTTAATGAGTGCAGAAGACTTGGCAAAAGTTCTAGATTTAGAAAAAATGAGTGCGATGCCGGCATCTTCTGCTAACGCTTAGGATCTCGAAGCTATCAGCTAGAAACTAGAAGGCTGAAATTGATTGAATTCTGCATTCTGCCTTCTGAGTTGTGCCTAACGGCTGTCACAGGTTAAAGTTAAAGAATTCAGAATTCAATCTTTTACATTTAATTCTGAATTTTTTTATAGTCTAAAGTTTGGGAGCAAGATTTATGCGCGCAGGTTCTTTTGGCAAATTAACTCAAGATAAAGAGAACACGACTCAAGTGACATTTCATTATGTGGAAGGTCACACCGAAACCTTTACTATTCCGATGCCTGCACAAGAATTCCAAGACGAAGTGCTGCATTTGTTAAACCAACCTTGGTTGACTTTCCATTTAGCCGATCAAACGGTTTTTATCTGTACTGCCCGGTTGGTGAAAGTTGAAGTTAAACCTGCTATCCCTGAACTGCAAGGTCAAGGAGTATTCTCTAACTCGCTGCGAGTTAGTACCATGCAGCGGGCTGCTGCTGGTAGATTGGCGATGGATACTTAGGACTCATTTGTATTGAGATTATTCTTGGTAAGGTGCGCGCGGATCGCCCTGCTTAGGGCGATCCGTGCGTGCGTTACATTGAGATTATTCCCCATCGATAACCAATTACAAATTAATTCATAATTATGTCTGTTGTTAGTTTAATTCGCGCCAATTCATACGATCGCCAAATTTTGCAAACATCTTTAGAAAGTTTGCTCGCACCCTTGGGCGGAATCTCGGCTTTTGTCAAATCGGGCGATCGGGTTTTACTCAAACCCAATCTCCTCACCGGTTCTCGCCCTACCAAAGAATGTGTCACCCGCCCGGAATTGGTTTACTGTGTGGCTAAAATGGTCATTGAAGCGGGAGGAAAACCATTTTTAGGTGATAGTCCAGCTTTTGGTAGCGCAATGGGTGTAGCCAAAGCCAACGGTTATTTGCCGCTGTTGGAAGAACTGAATTTGCCAGTAGTTGAGTTTCAAGGAAAACGCTACGAAACTGTCAGCGAAGATTTCAATCATCTGCGAATTTGCAAAGAAGCAATGGAAGCAGATGTAGTGATTAATTTGCCCAAACTCAAATCTCACGTTCAATTAACGGTGACAATGGGCGTGAAAAATTTGTTCGGCTGCGTCCCCGGCAAAATGAAGGCTTGGTGGCACATGGAAGCTGGCAAAGATAGCGCCAGATTCGGTGAAATGCTGGTAGAAACTGCCCGAGCAATTAACCCAAATTTGACGATTTTGGATGCAATTATCGGTCACGAAGGTAACGGGCCAAGCGGCGGCGAACCTAAGTTTTTGGGAATTTTGGGCGCTTCTGATGATGTGTTTGCCTTGGACAGAACTTTAGTTGAAATTATTAATGCCGATCCGGCGGCGGTTCCGACTGTAGCTGCGGCGATGAGATTGGGACTTTGCTCGAATTTAGAGGCGATTGATTTTCCGCTTTTGCAACCGGAAACTCTCAAGGTTTTGGATTGGAAGCTGCCCGAAAGTATGATGCCGATCGACTTTGGTATGCCGCGGGTAATTAAGTCTACTTTCAGGCATTTTTATATCCGGTTTATCAAAGAACGGATGGCTGCTTACGCTGGCAAATAATTAGACTCGACTTATCCCCAAACTTGAAAGTCCGCCTGCGCGGACTTTCAATACCAATAAGCAATCTCAAATAAAAAGTGAAATTTTATGCGCTCGCCTCAAATCCATCGATCGATCTGTTAAACTAAAATCTTGCACGTCTACTGGAAAGTTATCGCCAACAAAAACCTAGTGGCTTTGCTGAGCTGTTCCCCTTCTTTAGCCTTAATGCTCTTAGCTGTCAATTCCCTTAATCCTAGCCACCCAATTTCCCAAAATAGAAGCATTGAACCCAATGGCGAAATCCCAGTCATTCGATTTTAGATTTTAGATTTTAGATTTTCGATTGACCCCACGGATAAATTCGGGGGCTTGAGGATTTTAGATTTTAGATTTTGGATTGATTCCACGGATAAATCACGTGGCGGGTACCATCAAGAAATTCTTGGTCAATCCAGGAATAAATCAAGACAAAAGCCAATCCTCTCTGCCATAAATCAACTCTGACAAAATAAGAAACCTCGCCACGATAACTTTAGGGTGCGACTACACTGGCTGTCGAGAGCAAACCATCAAAATCATACAACAAGGACGGCTGACGCTTTTTCTGTTACCTAGACAGTAGTTACAAAACAAGCAACACATAAGTCATAGAAAACACCCTATTAATTCGAGATCCCAATCATCACCAGCTTAAACTCGAAAGTCAAAATAATTATTTATTATTCCTACTTTGGGCTTTAAACTTTTTATTTGTGAAAACTGACCATTCACCACAGCTCTTAAAATTTCAACCATACAATACTTCTTCCACAGGCGGCGTGGCATCTGTGGGGTCGAACTGTTTGATTTTCAAAGCTTGCAACAAAAACAGCCATATATAAAGCGGATTCAAAAAAACATAGCGCTGCCAAAGGCGCTTGGGTTCCTTAATCATCCGAAACAGCCATTCCAAACCTATCTTAGATAAAAACTCAGGAGCTTTAGCCAAATTACCCGCATGAAAATCGTAAGCAGCACCTACAGCAATCAGCGGCATTGATAAGTCGTCCCGGTATTCGTAAGCCCAGACTTCTTGTCGCGGACATCCCAAACCGACAAAAGTAATTGCTGCACCGCTGTTGCGGATTTGCTGCGCAATTTCTTGTTTTTCTTGGGCCGAAACCTGCCTAAATTTAGAAGGCTGAGTTCCAGCTATAATTAACTTGGGAAAACGTTGGCAAAGATTGTAAGATAAAGCTTCCAGCACAGAAGCTTGAGAGCCGTACAAATAGATAGATAATCCTTCTTCTGCGGCACGTTCGCAGATTTGTAACATCGCATTCGGGCCGCAAACTCGATCGGGCAATTCCGTGTGGTAGAGCCAATTTAACGCCCACCTGACCGGCTGTCCGTCTGGCAATACTAAGTCAATGTGATTGATCCGATAGCGATGAGTGCTGTCAAGAACCCCAGTCATTACACCGTGAACCGCTAGAGCCGAAACTGACATTGGTTTTCCGGCGCTGGCTGCTGCAATAATTTTGCTAACAGCCGCTTCATAATTAACGGCATTTACTAATATGCCGAGCACATTCTTTTTCCCTTTATCAATCATGGAAGACCTCTTTAAGCCAACGCTCGCCGTTACACTCATAAATCTCCTGTAGGATTTCTTTAACTTTGTATTCCATCGTTTCCCAAAATTGCCAGCACATTCTTTTTTCTCAGCTCAACCATCCGACCCTTCTTTCAGCCAACGCTCGCGGTTACATTCATAAATCTCTTGTAGGATTTGTTTAACGTTATATTTCATTTTCCAGTTAGGATAGTGACTGGAAAATTTTGAATTGTCGCTAATCCACCAAATGTGATCGCCAATGCGATTCCCTTCAGCATAAGTCCAATTAAATTTGCGTTCCGCAATTGCCTCGCACATCTGGATTGCTTCTAACATCGAACAATTGCTGTATCTGCCTCCTCCAGTATTATAAACTTGGGCGCTTCTGGGAGCCTTATAAAATTCATAAAATGCCGAAATTAAATCAGCGCTATGAATGTTATCGCGGACTTGTTTGCCTTTGTAGCCAAACACGGTGTAAGGAGTTCCCGTCACGGCGCACTTCATCAAGTATGCGAGGAAGCCGTGCAATTGAGCTCCCGAGTGATTGGGACCCGTCAGGCAGCCTCCGCGAAAACAAGCGGTGTTCATATTAAAATACCGACCGTATTCTTGAACTAAAATGTCAGCAGCTACCTTAGAAGCACCAAACAAACTGTGCAGGCACTGGTCGATTGACATATCTTCCCGAATGCCGCTTTCGTAAGTGTGACCCGCTTCAATTTCCCATCTGTGTTCTAATTCAATTAAAGGCAATTTATTTGGCGTATCGCCGTATACTTTATTAGTAGAAGTGAAAATGAAAACCGCTTTAGGACAGTACAAGCGAGTTACTTCTAGAAGATTGAGAGTGCCGTTGGCATTGACGGTAAAATCTATTTTCGGAGCACGGGAAGCCCAATCATGGCTGGGTTGGGCTGCTGTGTGAATTACTAATTCGATCGACTCGCCG
Organism: Microcoleus sp. MOSTC5; assembly: GCF_036701825.1. NCBI lineage: Bacteria > Bacillati > Cyanobacteriota > Cyanophyceae > Oscillatoriales > Microcoleaceae > Microcoleus > Microcoleus sp. MOSTC5. Next base: position 63,645 of record NZ_JAUBRK010000006.1, read on the forward strand.
TACCGCTGAAAGATATTGGTAATCGCTTCATAGTCGCGAATGTCCACATCTAAGTGATAATACTTGGTACCCAAGGACTTTTCGAGCAGTTGGCGATTCCAGTTTGTAGAACCATCAGCACCAAAAAAGAACTGGCGCATATTATTGTCGATGCCAACTATCTCTAAGCCTTGTTTGGCAAAGAACTTACAAGCCTCAGAGCCAATTAAACCCGCAGAGCCAGTAATGATTGCAACGCCCACGTTTCACCGCCTGAAAAAATATAGTTTTCTTTGTTTTGCCCGATCGAACAAATCAGAAGTTATTCTGATTTTCCCTCGAATACATCTTCGCACAATTGGGCAAAGAATTTACCTTTGATATTCCAATCATAGATTTCCCTGACGCGGGTTTGACCCGCTCGACCCAAGCGCGATCGCAATTCACTATCCTGGGCTAAACACACTATAGCTTCTGCTAGACCTAGCACAGCGCGATCGGGTTCAGTAGCAGCCACTTTAATGCCCGTTTGGGCGGTCACTTGAGTAGCTGGGCCGCCCAAATCCAAACAAATCGTCGGACGGCCAACCCCCATCATTTCCGTGCAGACAAAACCGCCAGAGTCATGCAAACTCGGATGGAGGAGAACGTGAGACTCCCCCATTTTAGAAAGAGTTTCAGTGCGAGATAAAGTTCCCCAAAAAAATACTTTATTTGCCAGTCCCAATTCTGTTGCCAAAGCTTCCAAACGCTGCCTTTCCGGGCCGTCTCCCACAATCCAGTATTCCGATTTTTCCAGCTTTGCCTCCGCAAATGCACGGAGTCCCAAGTGCACCCCTTTCCAGTGTAAGAGACGACCGACACTGATGAATCTAATTGGTTGCTCCGGCGGGATAGGAAATTGCTCTAGTTCTTGAATTTCCTGCTGCGATAAACCGACTTGGGAGAAAATCTTCACGTTTTTTGCTTTGAGAAATCGCAGTCTGGCGGCGGTTTCTTCCGTAGTTGCCAGCGCCACGGCACTGCGGCGCGCCGTCAGCCCCACAAACGGATCGCGTTCTCCTACGCTTTGAGCCAATGCTCGCAGCGTTTCGTAAATTTTGCCCCGACGGCTAAAATCTTGCCAAAAAGGCTTTGGTGCTGCTTCTGCACCTCCTACAGGCCCCCAAATAAAAGGATGCGGCAACAGCGCCAGGAAACTTGGAGACCAATGTTTGACATAAGTTACGTGATGTACTATGTCAAAACCGATTTCGCGATCGAGCTTACGAGCGATAAAATAAGCCCAGATTTGCCACAAATAGTAGTGAAGTTGCAGCAATCCTTGTTTCCCCTTCCAATCTTCGCTCCACCCAAACGGATCGAAATAAACAAAGTGCAGGTTTGGCACTGGGTTCCGCTCTAGTTCTGCTTCAATGTACGATCGACAAAACGTGCGAGTAAATACCCAACTTTCGTGATGTTTAGCAGATTGGATAACGGTATTCCATCCTACTCCCTCTTCAGAGCCGAGATTTGGTTCGCAAGCAAACGCAGATAATAAAACTTTCATTGCTAATTGCTAATTGGTAATGGCTAATTTTTCCCGATTCCCTATCCCCTATTCCCTCCATCCGTTAAATTCCTTACAAAATTCCTTACAAAATCCATTGCCCAACTTCCTTCACCTACTTCTCCATCAAGAAAGATGTAACTTCGACGTAAGCTTTCGCGGCTGTTTCCGGAGTTTTTTGAGAAATTATCTGTCGTGAACGCTCTCCCATGGATTTAATCAAATCAGGATTATCTAGAAAACTTTGCATTTTATCCGCTAACTCTTTAGCACCCCTAGGATCGAAAATATAACCGTTCTCGCCTGACACAATTAACTCACAGGAAGCTGCACCATTTGAACACAATACTGGTTTTCCAAACACCATCGCTTCGGGTACAACCATACCCCAGACATCCTCAAAAGTAGGAAACACAAAAATATCAGCTTGCTGAAAATAAGCACCTAAATTTCCATATTCCACCCATCCCGCCCACGTTACTTGCTCTTCAAAATTGCACTCTTTAATAAATGTTTCCAGTTCTTTCCGCTGATCTCCCTTGCCAATAATCAACAGCGAATAATCAACATAACCTTGATTTTTAAGAATAGCGCAAGCTTCTAAAAGCGTTTGAATTCCCTTTCTCGCCGTGATGCGCCCTACATACAGAAAAATCGGGCGTTTCAACTGCAAGTTGGGGGGCTGAGTTTGATCTAATCGTTTCAGCAAAGCTCCCGCATCAGGTACGAGATAGGTTCGGGTAAAAATTTTATCCTCCGGTACGTTTAGAACTTCCATCAGATATTTTTTACCTGCATTGCTATTGGCAACAAAAGCATCGGCAAACCGCACAAGGATGCGGCGCACAAATGTCCTAAAACTGGAATCTCGAAAGTCGGTATTTGGGGAACTACCATCGTAAATAATCGCAATTTTCCACCTCAGTAGCGGTTTTAAGAACGCAACAATTACAGTCCACAAAGAGAAAGCTTGGGGAAAGACCACATGAGGTCTAAATTTTAGCAAATAGCCGATAATACTAGGCGATACTACAATGAATCCGCGATCGTATCCTGTTTCTATCTTTTCCGTCTCGACAAATTTAGTCTCCCCTACTAACTGAATTGCCGAAGATCCCGGCAGGGTCGGATCGAACCCAGACCAAACACGACCAGTATAAAATACAGTATTCTTAAAAATTTTTGTAAATTCCCTCAAAACAGGCTGCCAGTAGGCTCCCAGTTCCACTTCCGGGACAAGCCAAGCAATGCGGAGTTCATTTCTATCAACCATCCTATTCACCTTGAGTTTTGTTTTTAGTCAATCCCAATTTACTCAACACTGAAAGCCAAACTAACCTTCGATAAGGTAGCAGCCAATAAATTGGCCACAACAAGCCACCATGCCGCTGAGTAAATACTTTCCATTCTTCAGGCGGTTGCAGGGTCGCATCTTTAAAGGATAAACCTTTCGGCGTGCTCATTTTATCTAACCCTTCGCTCAAATTTTTTGCGGCAGTTTTTGTCACCTGTGGGTTGAGGGAACAAGTTCCTAAATGACCGGGAGCAATCCAAACTGTACATCCTTTCTGTCTCGCTCGTAAACCATAATCCCAATCGCCAATATAATGGACAAAAGCAGGATTTAGGTTGCCCACAAGTTGGACGACCTTGCGAGGAAGTAGAACGCAGTTGCCATGTATTGTGCTACAAAGTAGAGCTTCTTGAGTTGGTTCTACAAGGCGGTACCGGAAGGGAAGAATGGGGTGGTCTCGCACCACACCACCGTAAGTAGTTTTACCCGTTTGGGGATCGCAGGTAGAACCGGAGACGATGGCTTTTGTTTCTCCTTTTTGAGCGAGTTGGTTGCTGGTTGTTAATAAGGTTTTAAGGGCTTCTGGATACATAATTGTATCGTCGTTCAGCCAAAGGTAGTAGTCGGGATCGTCTTTCATGGCTTCGGTGAAAGCAAAGCGCATTCCGCCGTTCCAGAATAAATTGCCATCCCCATGAAAAATCTTCACTTGAGGGTAGGCTTGGTGAACTGCTTCGCTGGTACCGTCGGTACTGGCATCATCGACTATATAGGCGGAAATATCTACATTGGCTGGAAGTGCCTGGTTAAAAAGAGCCTCTAAGCAAGCTAATGTTTTCTGTTTGCGGTTGAAGCAAGTTAAAAGGACGGCGATATTAGTACGGTTCATTCTTCCCTGTTTGGCGGTTTTTAACGATAGGTAAGGCTAAAAATAACAGTGTTTTATTTAGCCACTCGCTCGGCGGTTGCAACCGCCGCTATAAGAACGAAATTAGGGCTTACGCAGTCGCTCGCCCACCTTTCACAAAAGGTCTTTAAGAGTGCCCCACTTGGCGAAGGGGGTCGGGGTATCAATGTTTGAGAGTTTAAGAGCGTCAGTCCTAGAAGTCGGTCTGGCTCAACTATTTCTGTATTATAGTTGACCTGCGAACTTTTTGGTGATAAATTGGAATTTAGAACTTAAGTTAACAGGCCAACACTGCCAGCTTCCTAGCACATTTATAATGAGTTCTACTAAGCAAAAATATTTATAATCGTTGGAGTTGAACAGTTTAAATGCCACATTCGCAGATAATAACTCCCATTGTTTTCGTTGTTTTCAATCGAGTTGATTCTACTGAAAAAGTCTTCGAGGCGATTCGACAAGTTAAACCGCCTAAGCTGTTAGTAATTGCTGACGGCCCTCGTGCCAACAAACCTGGTGAAGCTGAAAAGTGCGCCGCTGTACGTGCAATTATCGATCGGGTCGATTGGGACTGTGAAGTTCTGAAAAATTATTCAGAGATTAATTTGGGTTGCAAAGCTCGCATTTCTAGCGGTTTCGACTGGGTATTTAATACCGTAGAGGAAGCAATTATTCTCGAAGATGACTGTTTGCCACACCCGAGCTTCTTCCCTTTTTGTGAACAGTTATTAGAGCATTACCGAGATGACAAACGGATTATGTCAATCAGCGGTGTAAATTTCCAATTTGGGAGAAAAAGAACAGAAGACAGTTACTATTTTTCGCGTTTTAGTAACTGTTGGGGATGGGCGACTTGGCGCAGAGCATGGCAATACTATGATGTTGACATGAAGTTATGGCCTCAACTTCGGGAAGCAGGTTTTCTTGAAAATTTATTAGCTAATCCTCAATCTGTAAAAGTTTGGGATAGTGCTTTTCAAGTTTCCTATGATGGAACTGTCAACAATTGGTTTTTTAGATGGCTTTTTACTTGTTGGGTTCAAAATGGACTTGCTATTATTCCAGAAAAAAATTTAATTTCTAATATTGGATTTGGCAGTCAAGCCACCCATACTTCACAAGAAGATAGTATATACAGTAATATGCCAACGGCAGCAATGACCTTTCCTTTAAGGCATCCCAACCACGCGATCCGAAATTTTGTAGCGGATCAATACACTCAAGATACATTTTATGATTATCATCCCGCATTAATCAGGCGTATTAAGAAAAAAATAAATAAGTTATGTGGCAGCACAATATTTAACCTTGAATAAGTAATTAGTAACCATGTCTAAACTCTCAACATTTCTCAGTTCTATACTCAAAAATCCGATCACTGAATATCTGCGATTTTTAGTCAATTGGTGGAAAAACAAGTTTAAGTATAATAATTTTTATCAAGACTATATGGCTTTGGTTACCAATTCAACTATCAGTCACAATGTTAGTGTGTCGAGTCGCGTAGCCATAGAAGATTCTGTCATTGGTTCTTACACTTATGTGCGCGAGAATACCCGAATTTTCAATGGTGTTGTCGGCAATTTTTGTTCGATTGGGCCAAACTGCATCATTCGCTTAGGCGTACATCCTGTGGGAAATTTTGTTTCAAGCCATCCGATATTTTATTCGCCCAAGATGCTAGTAGGGACAACCTTTGTAGACCAAAAATATTTTGAAGAAGAGGAAAAAACTGTCCATATCGGCAATGATGTTTGGCTTGGCTCAAATGTTATTGTTCTAGATGGTGTAACTATTGGTGATGGAGCCATCATCGCAGCTGGAGCCGTTGTCACAAAAGATGTGCCACCTTATGCTATATGTGGAGGAATTCCCGCCAAACTTATTCGCTATAGGTTTGATGAACAAAAGATTGATTTTCTGCTGAAGTTTAAGTGGTGGGACAAGGATGAACAATGGTTGAGAAAAAATGTCAAAGACTTTCACAACATTGACAAGTTCATCCATATTTATAACACGGAAAATAGTTGAATGCTAGCGGATTCGGTATTATGTCTAATTAGCCGGACGTTATATAACATCAGCAGTCATCTGGGATTTAAATTTAGACCACTTGAGAACCATCACAGCCGCTATGAATGCCAGTGTATCATTGCTCGTCTGATACGGCAAAAATCTATAGCGAAAACTAGCAATTCTAGGGTCGCTTTCTTGGTATAAAATATCTTGGGCAAAGTTTCCCCACCGCTCATCTATCAAATCAATTGTCATACCAGCATGAGCAGAGGGTAGCAACATATTGGAGCCGTGAAGACCAATTATTAAGCGGCTCTCTGAATAAAGGTGGCAAATCTCCTTTTCAATTTTTTCATTAAAACTATCCACCCTGTAATCTTCAATCCATTCTGGAAACTTAGTTTTTGTCCCCAGACCAGCCACTGCAAATTTTGCTTCTGGTACTTGCAACCTGATCTTCTCAAATAACTGCTGAATTTTTAAATTTTGCAATGGCAGTGACATTGCTCGTCGATCTATTTTTCTAAGCACTCGGAACAGCAAACGGTTAACTAATAAACGATCTTCCCGCCAAATAAAAGTAATTTTTATTTTTTCTGGCTCAAAGTTATGTTTGGGAACTCTAGTAAACCGCGTGATGTCGAACTGACTGGGATGAGAATGAGCTTCGCTGACATAAATTTCATCAAAGCGTTTAGTTTCTTCTTCCACAAACTCGGCGAAACTGGGATAGTAATTCTGGCCATTTTTTAAAGAAATAGGTACTGTCCAGATTTCTGCAACTTCATCGGGAACCATCCACCTTAAGAACTTAGGAACTATCACAACTAACCCGTAGTCCGAGTTGCATTCTAAGTGCCTTTGTGCATTTAGCAACTTGAGCAAGGAGTGACCATAAAGATGATCGATACAGTTTAAGATAATTACCCGATTGCAGGGTTTAAAAATTTCTTTTACAATCTCAAGTTTTTCGGGTTGAGGATTTTGGAGTGAATTGAGTAAGGGTTTGCCTAACCATTCCTTTTTGTAAGTATCTGCTGCAAAAACTTCTCTTTTTATTAAATTAACTTGGATGTAGTTTTTTACTCCATGACCTACTCTCAAATCGTCGATTATTTCGCTGCAGCATCCCTCGCACTTAGAGTCCAGAACAATGTGGATACCTTGCCACAGAACACTTTTGGGCTTAAGTTCGGTTCCGCAATAGGGGCAATTCGAGCGCTGTTGAATGCTTGGTTTAATTTCAATCACTGTATCAATCCTCTGATTCTACGAGCTGCTTCGTATAAGTTGAGAGAGCGCCAGATAAATTTTCCAAAAGGTCGCAATTCCTTAATCAAGAAATTGACTAATATAATCACGTAAAAATAAGTTATCAGAGTAGCAGCAGTTGCTCCAAAAGCTCCATACTTAGGAATCAGGAACAAGTTCAACCCTACATTTAAAATAGAACCGACCACAGTTAAGTAAAGACCGTAGCGCAACTGACCCTCGATGGTAAAGTATGTGTTCCGGGCTACTCCAAAGTTACTGCCAAATTGCGTCCAAACATAGATTGCTAGTACCGCTGCTGACTTCGCATACTCTTCCCCGTAAAGCCGATTCACGATCAACGGAGACAATAATGAGATGGGGATTGCCACTCCCAACCATAAAAATATCATAAGATCTGAATAAACTTGAAATTTATTTAGATATTCTTGATAATTGTTTTTTCTCAAATTTGCTAACTTCGGAAAAATAGAGCTTGATATGATCATCGGTAAGAAATCGCAGATTTCCGCAATTTTAACAGCGGCAGCATAATATCCCAGTTCAGCATTTTTATTCATAGCTCCGAGCATAATCTGATCGGTTTTCGAGTAGACATACACTGCCAATCCTGACACAATTATCGGCCAACTCTCCACTAGCAGTTCCTTGGACCGTCCCCAATTGAATTGCCAATCCTTAATCTTATTGCCAGTAAGCTGATAAAAATATACATAAGCCATGCCTACCATTGCCACCTCTGCCAATCGAATGCAGGCGAAAGCAAGCAGGGGGGCTTTAATTGCCACCAACCCAATTCTGAGAGCAGCGACGAAAAAACATACCGAATTTTTCGCCAATACTGTATACTTTGATTGGACTTGGGACTGAAACCAAAAATTTATCGCCTCAAAAGCATTAAAAATAGTTCCGGCCGCGATGATGCCCACTAGCCAGCGAGTCAAACTGTCATTCGGCTTAAGTAGGGAAATCACGGTGACAGTTAACACCAGAGTAATCAGACCGCCAATAAATTGCAGTCCGAAGGAAGTTCCGAGGGTCTCATTTTTGCATTCAGGGTTGCGAGCGATATCGCGAATGACGATTCTGCCCAACCCCATTGAGGCTACCGCACTAAATAGAGATACAAAGGCGAGGGCGTAGTTGAGCAAGCCATATTGCTCCGGGCCTAGATAGCGAGCCACCCACAGGCCTACGACTAAACCCAGACCCATCTGTAAGATTTGGTCAGTGAACAGCCAAGCTATGTTGCTTATTACCTGGCGCAGACCAGGCCCAAGTTTTTGACTTACCGCAGCTAGCTTATCTAACATCAGAAGATTTTAAGTGTTTAGAAAATATAAAGGCGGTTGTGGAACGCTTGGCTATGCAGCAAAATTAGACTCGTTAGATAATATTATAGCACAGCTTGGCACATCAGCGATATTCCCAACGAACCTTACTTCAGTGGACATTACGAGCTACAGAACGCCTTGGAGGGTTGCTGCTACTGTTGGAAGTGTTACTAGCATTGTCTATGGCAAGTCGAACTGTCAACATTACATAACTCAGCCAAGCATTTCCGGTTGTCACGATATAAGCTTCTGTGATGTTGCTCATAATAATAGACACCAGGAAACAAATAGGCATTCCCGCTTCTTCCACGGTGCTACGACTCAAATACCGAACGGCATAAGCCAAATTAAGAAGCAGAGAAATCATCATTAAGATTAATCCGGGCCAACCGAAGGCTAACAAGATCCCGATCGCGCCATTGTGAGGATTTTTCGGTTGAAATCCATTAGGAGTATAAATAAAATAAGCAGGAGTAGCGGAACCTAACTTATCTTGTTGAAAAAATCCATTGTATCCGTAGCCAAACCAGGGGCGCTGGTTGACCGCATGAATTAACTGCGGCCAGAATTCAGTCCGCCCAGTTAGAGTCAAGTCCTTGCCTAACCCACCTACAATAATATCCTCTAGGTTGTCTAGTACAAAAACTGTCATAATTATGCTGACCACCAGGAAACATATAATAGCAGTAAATGCCCACTGAAAACTTAACTTTTTAAGAAAGCTTAGCGAGGACACTGCAATTATTAATATGATAGTAATCACTAGAGCCGAGCCCGACTTATTAGCCCTCACGAGGTAAAATGAAAATAACATCATTCCCAAAGAAATCCAGCGTTCTTTGTTAGTTTTAGCTCCTTGAGAATAATGCAAATACCAAAATGCCGTACATAAAGCTAGAACTCCCCCGAGGGAATTTTTAGATTGCGTAAGACCGACAAAATCGCCTGCTCCCGGTGGTTTGAGTATAAAACTAGCCAAAGCCAGTGCCGTGTATCCCCACCGCCAAAAACGAGATAGATCATCCCATTTATATTGCGCGGCTAAGTAAAATCCGAAAGCAGTAAATCCTGAAAAAGCTAAGCCTGCTCTTAGCGTTTCTTCAGGAACTAGAGACCATAATGTAGACAGTGATGGCAGTAATGTATAAAGTAAAAAGAAAGGATTAACGAGCAATACTTTGGCAAACAAATCTATAAAGTTGCTACCAAAAGCTTTAATTCTAGAAAATAGAATTAATAGTATCCACGGATAAAAAAAATAAGGTAGCAATTTTAGAATACCGCCTTCTGGGTCTTGCAAATTAACAAAATGCAAGTAGTTAAAAGGAGTTTGTGTTAGAAACGGAGAGATAAAAATATAAAGACTAGCAAAGCTTTTTTCAAAAGCCACACCTATTTTTTTAATGCTGGCCAATTGAAATAATAGCAAAGTCGCGATCGCGAGTATAGCAATTACCATCAATGTTAATGAATAATTACCTAAAATCAGCTCTTTCAGCATATTCGGTATAGACACTGGTTGAGTCATAATTGCTTTCCTTTATTAAAAACAAGCTCAAGTTATCTAGATATAAAATATAGCCGTAAACCCGGAAATACGCTAACACAGAAATTAGCCATAAAGCAAAAATACAGCATTATTTTTTCGGCTATAGCTTAAAATAATGAGCTTTTTGCCCAGCACTAAAAAGGCTAAACTTATATAAATCATAGTGAATAAAATTAGGTGGCTTATGGTTAACACCCATTTTCCAAGACATATTGCCCCATCGGTTGTGGGTCTGGTCTTGTTTGCTTCCACAGTCATCGCTGACCCCAGAAGCACCCCGGCACAACTGCCCATCCCGCTAAGCGCAGACCAAGCCCAGACCGTTGCACCCGTTAGGCGATCGCCCGAAAGCTACAAACTAGGAGGCGGCGATCGCATCCAAGTAGAAATACTCGAAGTACCCGAACTCAGCCGCGGCTACGAAGTCCTTTCCGACGGTTCAGTCAACCTGCCCCTGATCGGTTTGGTCTCGATCCGCGGTCGCACATTAGTAGAAGCCACCAACCTCATCCGCAACGCCTACCGCCGCGTCCTCAAAGACCCCATCGTCACAGTCAGCCTCGTCGCCGCCCGCCCCCTCAACGTCGGCGTCATCGGAGAAGTCACCAGGCCCGGAAACTTCACCATCACCCTAACTCCTGGCCCGGGAGCCTCACCGAGTGTCCAGTACCCCACCGTCACCCAAGCGATCAGACTCGCAGAAGGCGTCACGGGTGTCGCGGACATCCGCAACATCCGCGTCCGCCGTCCCCAACGAGACGGCCCCGATCAAGTGCTCAACGTCAACCTGTGGAAATTCTTGCAAGAAGGAGACATCTCTCAAGACATCATTTTGCAAGACAGAGACACAATCGTGATTCCCACAGTCGCCAACTTCAACCAAGCAGAAGCTCGTCAATTTGCGACGGCCAACTTTTCGCCACCCCCAGAAAAACCTCGATCGATCTCCATCGTTGGCCAAGTCACCCGCCCAGGGGCTTACGTCGTCATCGGCGGCAACACCACAAACGACCTCAGCCGCGAAGGTTTCCCCACCGTCATCCGGGCCATTCAGCTAGCCGGCGGCATCACCTCCGATGCCGACATCCGGCAAATCCAAGTGCGGCGCGTCACCAGAAGAGGCGAACAAATTATCCCAGTCAACCTGTGGCAGTTTCTAGAATCCGGCGACGGCGCTCAAGATACCATCCTCCAGGAGGGAGACACGATCATCGTGCCCAAAGCTGCGATCGTCAACCCCGCAGAAGCTGGCGTGCTCGCTACCACTAACTTTGCTCCCACCGGCATTAACGTTTATGTAGTAGGAGAACTCAGAACATCCCTCGATCCCTTGAGACTCCCAGCTAATGCCACGCTGAATCAAGCTTTAATTTCCAGAGGATTTTTTGGGTACGAGAATACCAGAGCTAGAAGAGATAGAGTTGAGCTAGTCCGCCTCAATACCGACGGTACAGCTACTAAACGGACGATCGAAGTCAATTTAACTCAAGGAATTAACGAAGAAACCAATCCTCAACTTCGCAACAACGACATGATTATCGTATCTCGCAGGGGTCTCGTCAATTTTGTCGATCGCCTCAACGCTGTAATCGGGCCTGTCGGGCCAGCTACGGGAGTGTTAAATTTTATAAACGTTTTCCGATTTTTATTTAGGTAAGAACGCGGCTGGTGAGGTGGATAATTCTTGGCAAGGCTAGAATAAATTAAAAAATAAGATGCCCCAGTAGCGACGCGGCCGCTTCACAAATATCAACCTCAAAAATATCAACCTCAAAAATACGCAGACTGAATATGGATAGCAGACAAGATTACCAACCCTTCACACCTAAATCAAACGGCAAACTGCCGGATTCCTCGGCTCAGAACTACAGAGATAACTTCGTCGAGGAGACAGAGGAAGAAAAGCTAGACTTGTCCTGGCTGTTAGGCGTGGTACGCCGCCGCTTCCTGGTGATGGCAGCAGCCACCATTGCTTTGAGCGCCCTCGCAGGAACAGCAATCCTCGCCACTTCTAAAAGCATAACTGTTGACTATGAAGGCTCTTTTTCCCTGTTAGTAGAACCAGCAACGGCTGAAGGTTTGCAATCCAAACAATTAAACAACACCCAAGCGGCTGACTTAGCAAGAATTAATATAGAAGGAATTAGCTTAGTAGACTACGAAACCCAAATTAGGATTTTGCGCAGTCCCAAAATGATGCAGCCAGTGATTAAGGAATTGCGAGTTGCTTATCCCAAGATCAACTATAGTGAACTGCTATCAAAAATGTCTATCAGCCGCATCAGCTACACAAAAGATGGCAAACAACAAGGCACAAAAATTTTACAAGTTCGCTACAAAGATTCAGACCCTAAAAAAATTTACGGCGTATTGGATAAAATTTCTAAAGCTTATCTAGAGTACAGCTTGCAACAACGGCTGACGGGCATTAATCAAGGCATTAATTTTATAGATATGGAGATGCCCAAGCTCCGACAAAGAGTGGAAGTTCTGCAACTGCAAGTCCAAAGACTGCGGCAGCAGAGCAACTTGTTTGAGCCTCAGCTAGAGGGAAAATCACTGTCTGAACAAGTTCAAAGCATTCGGGGCAAGCAAGTAGAAATCCGACTACAGCTAAAAGGGATGCGCAACCTCTACCAAAGCTATGAAAAATTACTCAACGAAAATAATCCCCAGGGGTTGCTGATGACCCAAGGACAAGCTTACGGCGGACTCTTAGGTCAAATTCAGAAAATAGACACCGAATTGTCAATGAAATTAGCTCAGTACAGAGAAGACAGTTTGCCTGTTTTAGCGCTGCGAAAAAGTCGGGAAGAGCTGATGTTAACCGCCACTAAACAAGCAAAAGAAGTGGTGATGGGAACTTTAGAAACCCAAATCAAAGAAATTGAAGCGCGCGATCGCGAAATGACTGCTTTGCAAAATGATCTGAACCAAAAAATTAGAAACTTTTCAGTGACAACCCGACAATACGACAATTTACAGCGGGAACTGCAAGTAGTTACTAAAAGTTTGTCGGACTTCTTGGCAAAACGAGAAGCCTTGCGGATCGATGCGGCTCAGCAGCAAGTACCCTGGGTGCTGATCAATCCTCCGGAAATTCCCCTAGATAAATTCGGTAGGTATATAACAGCTACCGTCAAACAAACCAAAAAACAGTTAGCGCTGGCAGTAATTTTAAGCGGTCTGCTGGGCATAGCAGTCGGCTTGCTCGTAGAGATGCTAAATACTGTTTTCCACACTCCAGAATCACTGAGAATGGCCACAAGATTGCCGATACTAGGGGTGATTCCGTTTACCAAAAAAGTCAAGCGCCGACCGCCAGCGAGACCGAGGAAACTAACATCGGCTCGATCGAACTCGAAAGTGGAAGTTGTCGAACCGCGCGAAGCTCAACGTACTCCTCCAATGCTCGGGCCAAGTATTTTGAGCGACTTGGACTATCAATTTTTAGAAGCATTTCGATCGCTCTACACGAACATTCACTTGCTCAGTGCAGGCAGGCCGATTCGATCGCTGTTAGTCGGCTCTGCCGTAGCCGGAGACGGCAAATCTACAGTAGCTTTGCACCTGGCCGCCACCGCAGCAGCAGTCGGACAGCGAGTATTGTTAGTAGATGCAGATTTGCGCTGCCCGCAACTGCACGCTAAGTTAGGACTGCCAAACGTGCGCGGGCTTAGCGATGCCATCTCCACAGACCTCAGCCTCAACGACGCGATTCAGCGAGCCCCGAACCAAGACAATTTGTTCGTACTCACCGCCGGCCAAATCCCCCCCGATCCGATCAAGCTTCTTTCTTCCAAAAAAATGCACTATTTGATGGAGCAATTTCAAGCATTTTTTGACTTAGTGATTTATGACACCCCGCCACTAGCCGGCTTGGCAGACACCCACTTGATCGCAGCTCACACAGACGGTACGATTATGGTTGTCCAAATTGGGCAAACAGACCGATCGCAAGTTCGCAAAGTTTTAGAAGAATTAAAAATTTCTGGAGCTTCCGTCTTGGGAATCGTTGCTAACGGCTGCAAAAACACCGGTCACAGCTACCGCCAGCGCCCGGTCGTTTTAGAGACGCTCTACGACCAAAAACTATCTGCTTTAGGTACGAAAAATCCTAATTAGACAAATGTTGATGCAGGCGACCGAGCGCCACCGTTCTCAACCGGAAACCCACAACCAAGCTACACCCTCATTTTTGGATAAAAGTACCATTTGAGAAAGAAAATGATAGACTAACGGACAGAGCCTCGTGTGTCAACCGAGATTGCGCGGATCTTTAATTTTGCGATAATTACTCAGACAATGATTGAGAAATCAGCAAAAGTGGGTAAACTACATCTAGCAGAGCGCAATCTCAATCAGGAAAAGACACCTTTGAAGGTAAACGTTAATGTAAACGTTTCAACCCAGAAACTTGGTAGGGATTATTCTATGAGTACAGTTATGGTTGTTGATGATAGCGTCACTCTGCGGGAGATGATCGCCGACTTGCTCAAAGGTAGAGGGCTCAACGTCACGGTAGCGAGTGATGGCGTAGAAGCTCTAGAGCAAATCAAGGCTAACCGCCCAGATTTAGTCGTTCTGGATATCGTGATGCCCCGGATGAACGGCTACGAAGTCTGTCGCCGGCTCAAAAGCGACCCTAAAACCCAAAATTTGCCGGTGGTAATGTGTTCGAGCAAAAGCGAAGAGTTCGATCGCTACTGGGGAATGAAACAAGGAGCCGACGCTTACATCGCCAAGCCATTTCACCCTCAAGAATTGGTCGGCACTATTAAGCAACTGCTGCGGGGTTGAGGTAGAGGAATAGGGACAGGAAAAAGGAAAAAAATTGTCTTGAGTGCTTCTTATTTCTGTTCCCGCAGCCTCTCTAAACTACTCGATTGACAATAGTCCAAACATCCCCGTCCGATCTCACGTAGGGAACAGAAATACTCTTAAAACCAGTAATAAAAGGCTTGTAATAAACCTGCCAGTAGCTGGGGCTAATTTGGTCGGCGATGGCTTTGAGTCCCTTCACTTCCGCCGCCAGTTCCGCCGCCAGTTCGTTAATCCGTTCCGCGTGTCCCTGAGCGAGCGCTCTTCCTTCTTCAACTTGCTGCTCCATCGGAGTGATTCTTTGCAAGTTTACCGACTGCTGCTGTTTCTGATTAAGTTGAGCAGACAGAGCAACGATCGCATCATCAATCCCCTTGACTTCTGCCGACACTTGTGCTGTTTCCCTCGCGTGACGGCGGTAAGCATCGGCGATCGCTTGGGGCGAATCCCCAGCGGGGACGATCGCGGTATTGCTAAGCTGCTGGCGTTCCCGGCGCAATTCCTCAATCTGAGAGTAAATTGCCTCTATGTCTGTCTGAAGTTTGTCCACTTAATTACCGTGGTTTTTGGATATCTTAGCATATTAACCCGAACTAATAAAGTGTTACACCTAATCGAGAAACCAGTCTCAAAGCAGGGCACAATTACCAATTCCTAATTATTAATTGAGTTTTTTATGTTGTTAGCGCTTGCTGCCTGAACTGGACTATAGTCTCTACCAAAACCTCGGGTGCAACAGGTTTAGACAGATGCCGATCGAAACCCGCAGCAAAAGCACGATCGCGGTCTTCATCCCTAGCATAAGCCGTCAGAGCGATCGCCCAAAATTTCTCTCCCTTGATGTTCAAAGAGCGCAGCCTTCGTAGCAGCGAATAGCCATCTTCCTCCGGCATTCCGATATCGGTGACCAAAACATCCGGCCCGAACTGCGAAGCCACCTCAAACGCCTCAGCAGCAGACGATGCAGCCCTAACTTTGGCCCCGGAATCTGCCAAGACAAACCTCATAAATTCCCGCGAATCAACCTCGTCATCAACCAGCAAAACCTTAACTCCCAGTAAATTACCAGCGCCAGCCAAAACCGGCGAGGAAGCGCCGGCGATCGAATTTACCTGCATCGAAGGGAGACGGAAAGTAAAAGTCGATCCCATATCCAGTCCCGGACTCTGGGCCCAAACCGTGCCGCCGTGGAGTTCCACCAACTGCCGGACGATCGCCAGACCCAACCCCAAACCGCTATAATTGCGAGTAATCGCAGCATCCGCTTGCCGGAAAGACTCAAACACGTAAGGCAAAAAATTCGCAGCCACCCCAATTCCCGTGTCGGTAACAGCCAGCTCAACCTCCGAATCAACTCGCTTCAGCCGGATATCAACTCGCCCCCCGGGCGGCGTAAACTTAATCGCATTCGTCAGCAAATTCCAAATCACTTGCTGCAAGCGGCCGGGGTCTCCTGATACCCAAAATTTCGGATTTAACTGAGATTTAGGATTGCCAGAAACCTCCCCGGGTTCGGAAAATTCAGCAGTCTCCAAGCCCAAATCTACAATTGCAAACCGCAAATCGATCGACTTAGCATCGGCGGCCAGCCGCACCGTATTCACGGCTCCTTCCACCATCGAAATCATATTTACCGTACAAGGATTCAAAGTCAACTTGCCGCGAATAATTCTCGAAATATCCAGCAAATCATCAATCAATTGAGTTTGCAATTTAGCATTTCGCTCGATCGTTTCCAAAGCCCGCCCAGTAGCAGCCGGACTGAAACGGCGCTGCCGCAGCAGTTGCGCCCAGCCCAAAATCGCGTTTAAGGGCGATCGCAGCTCGTGAGAAAGAGTTGCCAAAAACTCATCTTTCATGCGGTTTGCCTGCTGAGATTCCTCGTAAAGCCGGGCATTATCGATCGCCCCCGACACCGCCTGAGCCAACTGCATTAAAATACTTTGGTCATCTTCGGCAAACTCCCCCTCGTACTTGTCGGACAACTGAATCAATCCCAGATTTCTGCCGTCCCGAGTCGTCAGCGGTACGGCCAGCCAGCCGCGCATCGGCGGGTGCTTGCCCGCAGCCTTGCCGAACCCCCGCCAGGCCGGGTGAGCCTCTAACTCGCTTTGAGTCATGCGCATCGCCCGTTGATGCTGGCAAACTTCCTGGTAAACGCCCGTACCGTCTGGCGCTTCGCAGTAATCTTGCCACGCGGCGTATTTTTCTGACATGGAAAACTTGCTCATTCCCGCATCCCAGTTAGTGGAAGGGTTGAGGTTGACCGCTACCTGGTGGACTTCTAGAATTTGGCGGGCGCTATCTGCTGCTAAATGAAGTATTTCTGCCACCGACAGCGTGGAGTTGATGGCAACTGACGCGCAGGTTAACTTTTGCAGGCGGCGCAAATACGATTGCTCGCGCGCCAACGCCCGCTCGCGGTCGTATTCTAACTGTTTGCGATCCGTAATGTCGATCGCCACGCCGAAGAGCCGAAAGGGTCTGCCGGATGCGTCAAAAACCACCCGCCCTTTGTCGTGAAGCCAAATCACTGAGCCGTCGGGTCGCATTTGGCGGTATTCCGACTCGTAAACTCCCGTCCCGCTGAGTGCGGCATCCACATCTGCCAAAAAGGTTTCGCGGTCTTCTGGATGCACCGCATTCTTTTTTTGCTCAAAAGTACCGCAGGTGCTGTCTGGGCCCAAACCAATCTGGGTTGCGGTATTGGACGAACGGCGGACTTCCCCCGATGCCACATCCCAGGTAAAAGCCATGGTGTTAGCTGCTTCTAGGGCAAAGCGCAAATTTTCCTCGCTTTCTTGCACCCTGGCTTCCGATAATTTGCGATCGGTAATATCCCAAACCACGCCGCTCGATCGTACCGATTTACCGGTATCATCATCAAAAAACTTGCCCCTACTCGCGATCCAGTGCAAGCTGCCGTCGGGCCAAATGACTCTAAATTCGTATTGGTATTCTATTTTGTTTTCTAAAGCAAAGGCAACAGCCCGGGCGATCGAAGCCTGGTCATCCGGGTGAATGCAGGCAAAAAACGCTTCGTAAGTTCCCCCAAAACTGCCTTTTTCCAACCCCAATAACACTTCGTGTCCCTCAGACCAAACGACCTCGCCATTTAATAAATTCCAATCCCAATTTCCCATTTTCGAGGCTTCGATCGCCAACCTCAGCCTTTCCTCCGAAATTGCCAACTGCGCCGACGTTTTCGCGTAGTTCTCGCGCAACTGCTGTTTTTTCAAGCTTTCGCCCACTGCCCCGGCCAGCCGCTTGAAGTGCCGCCCTTTGAATACGTAATCGCTTAAACCCGCTTTCATCGCTTCGACTGCCACTTGTTCGCTGCCGCTGTCAGTACACATAATTACCGGACAATTTGGGTAGCGGCTTTGAACTTTTTGGAGAATAGTTAATCCGTCGCTCCAGTGCAGTTGGTAATCGGTAATTACTATGTCAAAACCCCCGGCGGTCAGGGCTTGTTCGAGAGTTGGGATATCAATAACCGACTTAATTTCTAAATCGGTAAAAGTTTTCCTCAGTTCTCGATCTATCATCAGGCGATCGTTCGGGTTGTCGTCGATTAACAGAATAGACAGCATTGGGCTTTTACTTTTTGTATGGGCGCAAACAATCTTTAATCTAAGAATATGTTATTAAGCAATCTCGATCATTTGAATATTTACTTGGCTAGGTAATTAGACTTGCAAATAAGTTGATTGTATTTGCTTTTATTTTATTATATCTTACCGATTCTAATATCCTCAACCACCCTTTCAGGGGCGTGCCCCACAAAAAAAAATTATTCAGTTGTTGTAGAAAAGATCAGAAAGCGTGCTCTGGCGGGAACGGTGCAAGAGATCGGTTAACTATTACTATACTACTTGTTTCTTCTGTATTGTGGTTTGAGGAAGCGGTTTGATTGATTCTTTCAGCTACAGCAGAATATTGCTGTTAAAAAACCTTTTCCCTGCAACCTCATCTTTAAAATCCTGTACTCTGCGTCGTTGCCGAACTTGCTTCTTCAAAAATCGCACTTGCGCAATTTTACCCAGAATCGGGTACCGATTCCCAGTGTCGATTTCAGCCCGATCGCACCGCCCATCCGATCGACTCCTTTGCGAGCGATCGCCAGCCCAATTCCCGTCCCGGGATACACTTCTTGACCGTGCAGGCGATCGAACAATCCAAAAATCCTCTCATGAAATTCTTCTGCAATACCAATACCGTTGTCTTCTACCCAAAGATATATATATTCCTCCTCAGCTTCTGCATAAACTCGCACCTGCGGCTCTATCCCAGGCTGCACGAACTTAATAGCATTGGAGAGCAAGTTAGCCAAGACTTGCACCAGCGTAGGAGGATGTGCCAACACCGCAGGTAGCGGTTCGACAACGGTTATCCGAGCTTGTTTTTGGGAAATTTCAGCCTCTAGTTGCGCGATCGAGCGAGCCACAATTAAATTAAGAGAGACTGCTTTTAGCGGCAAGTTAGCCCTGCTGAGGCGGCTGTACTCTAGCAAATTTTCGATTAAAGTATTCATCAGACTTGCAGCGTCGGTCATCCGATACAAGTAATCCTGTGCGGTAGCATCCAACTCGCTGGCTTTATCTTGGAGCAACATTTCAGCAAAAAACAAAATTCCCCGCAGAGGAGCGCGCAAGTCGTGAGAAACTGAATAGGTAAACGATTCGAGCTGTGCATTAAGTTCTTCTAACTCAGCAGTACGCTCTCTCACTCGGTCTTCCAAAGTTTCATTAAATTGGCGCAAAGCAAGTTCGGCCAGCTTGAGTTCCGTAACATCTTCAACCAATCCCTCGATCGTACTTTCACCTTCTGCGCTGTAGAGATATTGAGTAAAACGAATCCATTTTACTCGACCGTCTGCCAAAGGAAATGTAATTTCGAGATTTTGAGACCTAGACTCTCCTGCATCTAGCGGCTGCAAAAACAATTGCTGGAGATAAATGCCTTGGACATCTGCTAAATTGCTGGCATCAAACAAGCGCAAAAAAGCTTGATTGCTTTCCAAAAGCTTCCCCTCGGAACTAGCTCGAAAAACTCCGACATTTAAGCGTTCTAGCAGAGAATTAAGTTTATTTTCCAGTCGGGCGACTCGTTTCCATGCGGCAACTCGATCGAGCACTGCGCGAACCGCAACGCCAAGGCGGACGTAGTGCTTCGGCGACTTGATAATGTAGTCGTCCAATCCTGACTTCATCGCCTCTACAGCAACTTCTTCGTTGCCAGTATTCGTAAACATTACAATCGGGCATTCTGGATAACTGGCTTTGATAGTTTTCAGCACATCTAAACCGTTCGTCCAGCGCAGTTGGTAGTCGGTAATTACCAGATGGAATCCCCCTCGATTCAGTGCTTCCCCGAATAATCTATCGTCGGAAATTTCCGTTATTTGCAATTGTGAGAATTGCCGCTCTAACTCGCGTTTGACGAGCAGCCGATCCGTTGGGTTATCGTCAATTACCAGAATGTGTACCACTTTAACAATTGATAATTGGGTTGTCAGATAGAGTGCGGATCGATCGCTTATAAAAATGTTGGAGGTCGCCCCTTTAAGATTATAGAGGACGGGCTTTCTGACTAGAAACTTAATTTCCTCCTGACCACGAAGAGCCTGGTAACGAAAAAACGAGGAAGAAAAACCGGGGAACCGCAACTACAAACCCGAACATTCTCTAGGTTCCGGCAGTTCCGTATAGTTGAGCCAATACTCCCTAAAACTCTGCATCATTTCCAACAAAGAAGCAAACCCGATCGGTTTAACCAAATAAGAATTCACCCCTAAATCGTAAGCTCGCTTGACATCAATTGTTTCCTTAGAAGAAGTAAGCATAACCACCGGCAAGCGTTTTAGTTCCGGCTGCTGCTTCAGCCAAACCAGAACCTCGTGACCGGAGCGCCTGGGCAATTTCAAGTCTAGTAAAATTATCGCGGGTAAAGGATAGCGATCGCGATCGCTATACTCTCCGTCACCATTTAAATAAAAAACCGCTGCATCTCCATCTCGCACAATGTGCAGGGAAATATTAGCAAAAGTCTCATTGCGAAATGCCCGCTGCATTAATAGAATATCAACGGGGTTATCTTCCACCAGCAAAATCGTCTGCGTTTGGGTCATGCTTCCTCAGTTGTATCCAAAATCGACTGCCTTGTCCTAATTGAGATTCCACTCCAACTTGACCGCCCATGCGATCGGTTCCTTTTTGTACAATAGCTAATCCTATACCAGTTCCGGGGTAAGACTCGATACCGTGCAGCCGTTCAAAAACCCGAAAAATCCGTTTTTGATGTTCTGGAGCTATACCGATGCCGTTGTCTTCTACCCACAGACGGATGATGTGGAATGGCAATTCGCGACTGGTAATCAGTAACTGGGAATGCTCCCATTGTCCCACTCTTCCCCTTTCCAATTCTCCCGCTGTTCCGCTATTTGTCTCTCCCTCTTGAGGCAGCTCAATTTCCTCAGCCCATATCAGCACCCGTGGCGATGCACCTTCGACAAATTTTATAGCATTGGTGAGCAGATTTGCGATTACTTGAACTAAAGTAACGCGGTGGGCAATTACCGCAGGCAAGGGCGATCGAACACTGATTTGAGCGCCCATGGATTTAGCGTCGGCTTGTACCATAGCAATTGCTTCGGCGACAGCAGATTCTAACTCTAAAGCTTGCAGCGATAAATCACTGCGGCTCAGGCGGCTGTAAGCTAGCAAATCTTGGATCAATGCTTCTAATTGTTGCCCAGAATTGACAATTTGCTGGGCGTATTCTTGACCGAGTTCGTCGAGGAGGTCGCGGTAATCTTCTAATAAAGCTTCAGCCAATCCCTGCATTCCCCGCAGGGGGGCACGCAAATCGTGAGCGACGGTATAGGCGAAAGCTTCTAATTCTTCGTTAGCTGCTTGAAGCTGAGTGGTGCGGAGTTCCACTCGCCGTTCTAAGGTAGCGTTGAGCATCCGAATTTCTGCTTCTGCTTGTTTGCGCGCAGTTACGTCAATGGCGGTACTAATTACTAAACTTCTGCCGTCGGAAAGCTTGCCTAAAGGTGCGGAATAAAAGTCCCAAATTCGACTTTCGCCGCTGGCTGTGGCAATCATATATTCGCCTTCAGAAATGCGCGCGTTTAATTGGTGCAGTCGATCGATATCTGCTTTCACTAGAGATTTGCGGTTGTGGTAAGCTTTTTCTGTCCAATCTTCAATTGTGGGAATTTCTGAGTGTTGGTAGCCTGAGAGTTCTGTCCAAGCGCAGTTAATTTGCAAAACTTCTCCGTTTTCAGCGTGCAGCATAATTGGCAGCGGGGCGTCGAGAATGGCGCTGCGAAAACGTTCTTCGGTTAATTCTAATGAGTGGCGATCGTGTTCTAGCTGTTCTAACAGTTGATTTTGCTTGATTTCGGCATTGTCGCGCAAAGTTCGATCGCGCTTCACCAAATAGTAAACCAACACCATCAACAGAAAATTTACTAAAGCGGCAACAGTAAAAGTCAGGATTGTCAAATTAGCACTCGCTTGAGATTCTCGGGCGCGCTGCTGCAATAGCTTAGTTTCTTCGGCAGTCATGACCGCTATCTGCTGCCGAATGTCGCCCATGATTTGCTTTCCCCTACCGGATTTTACTCGTCGCAGGGCTGCTTCTAAGTTTTGTTCGCGTCGCAGATTGATGGTTCCTTCAAGTTGGGCTAATTTAGAGTCGATCGCAATTTTCAAGTCGCGAATGCGCTGTTGCTGCCGGTTGTTGTCGGCGGTTAGCTGCTGCAATCCGACTATTTGTTCGTTGACGCGGGCGATCGCGCTGTTGTAAGGTTCTAAATACCGTTCTTCTCCCGTCAGTAAATAACCGCGCTCTCCGGTTTCAGCATCTTTTAAGGTGGAAAGCGTGGCTTCGAGTTCGGTTAAAACTCGGTGAGTGTGGCCCACCCAGCGTTCGTTTTCGAGTAACTTGAGAGTGTTGCGGTAGGAAGTTGCCGCATTGAAAATCAACAGCGCCACGGCCATTCCGATACCTGCGGTGATTTGGCTAGTCAGCGATTGTTTCATGACATACTCGGCACGCGATTCCTGCTTTTTCTTTTATTTTAGCTGGATTAAGAGTATCCGAATTTTTGGCGCGTGCAAGCAGGCGGCAAAAGCCTATAAATTTAAGGATCAAATGTGCGATCGATCTTGTCTTTCGTTTAGCCACGCTCCTCCTCGCATCCCCCTTAAGTCGGAGATGTAAGAAATCGCTTTCTTACATCGCCTGATTCAGGCAGCCACCACACGATCTAGGATGGTTAACAAAGCTTTATTCACCATGTTTTGTTGCATCTATTATGCTGCTTTCACAGTTTCAAATCGCGGCGCAAAGAAAAGAGTTTTTACCTGTTGACTTAAGTGGATTTTTGGGGTATATTTTAGATAATGGGAGTGGTGAGATAAATTTAAATTTTGGCACTATTCCCATTATTAAATAATACATTATCGAGCCAGCCACGTCAAGCTTTTTACCCCAAAAAAAGGCTAATTTTTAATATTTTATTTAAAAATTAATTCGTTGGACGCAGGGGAGAAATTCACAGAGGCGATCGCGCGGGTGAATATTATAAGAAATGCAAGCGAGCGGGTAAAAGCCGAGCATTAATTGGTTGAAATTAGTTGAATATCAAATCCGGTAACATCGGAATAATACTATGTTTGCGAGCGCGATCGAGCGTCTGCCTCGCAAACATAGCCAGACGATCGCACTGCACTCGAAAAATGATTATTCCGATGCCAGCGGAAACGATATAATTAGGCAACCGCAGCGGCTTTCATCGCCAAAATGCGATCGATCGTATCTTCAACAACCTTATCAGGCGTAGAAGCACCAGAAGTCACGCCTACCACAATTTTACCATCCGGCAGCCAACCTTCAGTTACGACCAAATCTCCCCCCAAAGGCTTGTGTTCGATCCGATTTCCCGGTAAAATGCGCTCCGCACAATCAATGTGATAAGAAGGAATAGTTTTGTCGATCGCAATTTCCTGCAAATGCGTAGTATTAGAAGAATTAAAACCCCCAATCACCAGCATCAAATCCAACTTTTCCTCAACCAAACTCAACATAGCATCTTGCCGTTCCTGAGTCGCATCGCAGATAGTATTAAAACTCTGAAAATGCTCGTTCAAACTCTCAGGCCCAAACTTCCGCATCATCGTTTTTTCAAACAACTTGCCAATATTCTCTGTCTCAGTTTTGAGCATAGTAGTTTGGTTAGCAATTCCCACCATTTCTAAATCCCGATCCGGGTCAAAACCAGCAGAATAAGCCTTACTAAACTTAGCAAGAAACTCAGCCCTATCGCCCCCGTGCAAAATATAATTGCTGACATATTCAGCTTCCTGCAAATTCAGCACAATCAAATACTTATCAGCAAAAGAACTCGTAGCAACAGTTTCCTCATGCTTGTACTGACCGTGAATAATTGAAGTGCAATCTCTCTTTTTGTGCTTTTCAACAGTATTCCAAACCTTAGAAACCCAAGGACAAGTAGTATCAACAATCTTGCAGCCTTTATCATTAAGCAACTGCATTTCTTGCACGCTCGCCCCAAAAGCCGGTAAAATTACCACATCGCCGCTATCGACAACTGAAAAATCTTTCTGCCCTTTCTCAACAGCAATAAAACCAACTTCCATATCCCGCAAATGCTGATTGACAGAGGGATTGTGAATAATCTCATTAGTAATCCAAATCCGTTCGGAGGGGAAATGCTGGCGAGTCTCGTAAGCAATAGCTACAGCGCGTTCCACCCCCCAGCAAAACCCAAAAGCCTGAGCCAGCCGGATCGTGACTGCGCCGCGTTCGAGCCTGTAATTATTGTCGCGAATTTGCTGGATCAGACTGCTTTGATAAGCCGTCTGCATCACGCCAGCTACCTCAGCTTCGTGTCCGAAACCCTTGCGGTGGTAGTTTTCAGACTGTTGGAGCGATCGTTTAAAAGCTTTAGTATCCATGCGGTATCGAGTTGCAATCTAGGTTAATTACCTTTGATTTTAGAACCATTGGAGAATTCCTATCTCAAATTTGAAAACCCCGTCTGCAACAACGGCAAAACGGGGCTACACAAGTATTTTTGACTTTGACTGCCAATCCTAGCTTCCAACCTTCTTCGGCGCAAAATCCGGCAAAGAAACCCCGTTTCTTAGAAAAATCTGCTTGGGAGCCGATAAATCTACAAAGAAACCGGGTTTCACAGGCTTGAGTGCGTCAGTCTTATGATAGTTTCAAATTTTCTTCGGCGAAAAAGGAGAACCAGATTCCAACGAACTGAAACCGCCGGCAAAATCCTCACCGTAAGCTTCTTCCCCGTGCAGGCCGATATCCAAACCTTGGTCTTCAGCAGATGACGGCACTCGCAGATCCATAAACTGCCCCAAAATTTTCAGGATCACAAAAGTGCCCGCAGCCGCAAACACGTAAGTAGCTAGAATGCCTACCAACTGGGTGCCGATTAGCGCCGGATTCCCGGCAAACAGCCCGTCATTTCCGGCAGCGTTAACCGCTTTAGTCGCAAACACGCCAGTCAGAATCGCGCCCACAGTCCCGCCGACGCCGTGAATCGGGAATGTATCCAAAGAGTCGTCAAATCCCAGCTTAGCCCGGAAACTAACGGCAAAGAAGCAGCAAACGGAAGTGATCGATCCGATCAAAAGCGCCCCGACTGGAAGCACGAATCCAGCCGCAGGTGTGATGCCCACCAATCCCGCTAGGAAACCGCTAGCAATTCCCACTGCTGTCGGTTTGCCTCTGAGCACCCATTCCACGATTGTCCAAGTTAAACCGCCGGCTGCTGTTGAAATCATGGTGGTGACAAAAGCCACTGTGGCTAAAGAACCAGAACCCAAAGCGCTACCGCCGTTGAAGCCAAACCAGCCAAACCACAGCATCCCAATTCCCAGCAAGACGTAGGGTACGTTGTGGGGGGTGTGGGGCTTGTTCAAGTGGTCTTTGCGGGGCCCGATTACCCAAGCTGCGACAACCGCAGAGACACCGGAACTAATGTGTACCACTGTGCCGCCGGCAAAGTCCAGAGAGCCGATCGCCTGCAGCCAGCCTCTACCCCAAACCCAGTGGGCTAAAGGAGAGTAGATGAAGGTAGACCACAGCAGCACGAACCAAAAATAGGTTTTAAATGTTACCCGTTCGACGATCGCCCCGGAAATCAGTGCGGGAGTGATGATGGCGAACATCATCTGGTACACCATGAAGACTTGGTGGGGTATTGTCGGTGCGTAGCCGATCGGATCTGGTTTGTCCGCCGTGACGTTGTTCAAGAACATCCAGTCGAAGCCGCCGATGAAGCTTTCGATCCCTTGCCCAAAGCCTTCGGACGCTGGAGTGGAAACGTCAAATGCCAAACTGTAGCCCCACAGCGTCCAGGTGACGCCGATCAGTCCCATCATGACTAAGCTCATCATCATGGTGTTGAGGACGTTGCGCGATCGCACCAGTCCCCCGTAGAAAAACGCCAGCCCCGGTGTCATTAGCAATACCAGTGCTGCGGAGACCAACATCCAGGCCGTATCGCCGGTGTCGATCGGATTAGGCGCCACCGCTGCAGGTGCTGCATCAGCAGCTTGAGCTAAGGCATTGTCCGTCAGCGGTACGCTTAACAGCCACAGGGCGATGATGCCGATCGTTAAACTTTTTTTGATCACGTTAGTTGTACCTTCTCATACTCAGCAATTTTCAGGGAAGACCGGGCCGATTTTAGATGCGAGAATTTTAGATGCAATAGTGCTTTGGTTTTAAGTCCCTGTTTTAGCGGAACAAATCTTCAATAGATAATTCCCCCATCCTCAACCCCCGACTTCGTATAGCCGGACTCATCTAAATTCGTCAACTATCAATCCAATGGTCTATGCCTTTTGGATTGCACCATTTGTACAAACAGGAATTCTGTATCACCCTATACTAAATAGCTAACGATCATATTTCTTCATCTATCCGTCGTTACTTGACATAGCCCGTGACAGCAGAGTATTTGGGGAGGGCGAGTTGAGGATAGTGGGAGGGGGAGAGTGGGAGAGTTGGGAAGAATATGACTTCCTCGTACATCTTTTTTTTAACTAATGACTAATTTTTCAACTGCATCTGACCGAACAGTTGCAGGGCCGATCGCCAAACCAGATAACCTTGATCGTTAAGGTGCAAGCCGTCTGTGCTGAGTTCGGTTGGCAAATTGCCGTCAGCATCCGCAAACAGCGGGTACAAATCCAGATACAAAACATTTTCAGAACTAGCAATTTCTTTCAGCCGCCGATTTATTGCCCGAATCCGACTGTTAGGAATTGCCAACAGCCGATCGCGATTTTCCCAAGTAGCTTGTTCCCCGCTGTGCGGCAAAATCGACTGCACAACTACTTCTGCTTTGGGGTGAGCCCACCGCAAATCGCGAATAATCTGCCGCTGGTTGTCCAAAATCCCTTCGTCGCTGGCCCCCCGCAACAAATCGTTAATCCCGATCATCACAAACACCGTATCCGGCGCAGTTCGATCGAACAACTGCAACCGCTTCAGCAAACCCACGGAAGTCTCACCCGAAATCCCTTGATTCAGCCAAATTCGATCGACTGGTAACAGCTTGGTCGGAAACCACATACTCAGAGAATCCCCAGCCAAAACACTCAGTCTTGAGGGTCGATTCTCCGCCGCCGCCTCAGCTTCGCGACCCAACTGCGTCACCCACTGCTGGTAAGTCCATTTATGTCGCGGTCCTGGAACGGGAACGTCTAGCACTGCGTTTGCAGAGGTCACCGATTGGTCAATTTGTTCCTGGGCGCTTTCTGCCGTCACCGCATCATTGGCCTGGAAGCTTTCTGTCAAGTTGTGTCCCCGCAGCAGTAGTTGAGCGACTGTGAGCATCAGTACACCGTTCGTCACCAAAGATAGCAAAGCCCAAACCGGAACAGTTTTCGATCGGCTAACTTCCATCCCTAAGAGGGATTTATGAGTTCTACTTCTGCTACCTCCTCCAAACTTCTCCATAAACTCAAGCTATCTGCAGGCATCACACCGAATAATTTGCACTCATTGCTGCATCAAATTTTACCGCTCAATTAAAGCCTCAATTCTTGTAAGAATCAAGCACTGTGCTGTGTTGGGCAAGGGCGGCGATGCAGAACTTTGCTTTTTCGCACTACTTTACCATAAAAAATCTGGCTACCAAACTTTCTTGCACCGAAATCGGATTTGTCAAAGCCGCAGCACTCCACACAAATATATCTAAAACTGATCGAACTTACTCATTTCTGATGCTAAAATCCAAAAATGAAAAAATTAACTATAACTGAAGCAGCCAAAATTAAAGGTGTGAGCGCTTCCACCTTACGCAGGTGGGAAGCCGAAGGCAAGCTAATACCGGAACGCACGGCTAACGGTCACAGACGCTATGACCTAGCTCATCTTCTCGGCTTAAAACCCAACGGCGCTTTAACGGTTGCTTACGCTCGGGTTAGCAGTCACGACCAAAAAGATGATTTAGACAGACAAAAACAAGTTTTGGAATTGTTTTGTGCATCTCACGGCTGGCAATTCCAAATCATTGATGATGTGGGTTCTGGGGTAAATTACAGTATGCGGGGTTTACAACGTCTAATTCGGGCGATCGCAGACAATCAAGTAGAAAGGTTGGTGTTAACTCACAAAGACAGAATGCTGAGATTTGGTTCTGAACTAATTTTTAATTTGTGCGAACACTTTGGGACAGAGGTAGTGATTATCAATCAAACCGAAGATGCTAGCTGTGAGGAGGATTTAGCTAAAGATGTACTAGAAATAATCACCGTGTTCTCAGCCGGCATTTATGGCAGCAGGAATTCCAAGAATAAGCGCATCATTGAAGAACTTAAAGCAATTGCCGATCAACTCTAACCAATACAACAGCAACGCTCGTCAGTTACAGATTCTCAATTCCCATTTCCCCATTACCAATTACTAATTATCGGCGCAGATCTCAGGCACTCGAAAACTGCTATATGTAGCTATTAAAAGTAAACTAACAATTAAAAATATGCCCGCGTTCGCATTGAAGATTGAAACGCGAGCACAACGATAGACAGCCATAAGTTGGCGGCTATTTCAGATTTTGGTTTTTCTGAATAAAGGGGTGAATTAGCTTATAAATAGCTAATTTAAGACACGAAAGCTGAATAGAGCGATCTCTTCGCACGCTCTACAGTTTGGTAGTCCTCCCCCCAGAACCCCCAGCATAACCGCCGTAGCTGCTCTCACTTCTGTTGTCCAAGCTCGTTTCCTTCACAAACCCGGTGTAAGCTTCCATCCCGTGTTCGCCGATATCCAAACCTTCAGCCTCCTCTGAAGCAGAAACGCGGATACCCAGCAAAGCTTTGAGTGCCATCCAAAAAATCGTACTCAGCAGCACAGTCATCCCGCCTACAGAGATAATGCCGACCAACTGCGCCCAGAGTTGACCGAAACCTCCGCCCACGAGCAATCCGGCTGCCGGGCCTGCGGTATAAAGTCCAGTTGTAGGCCCGTCCGCAAACAGCCCAACCGCCAGAGTTCCCCAGATGCCGCAGACTAAGTGAACTGAAGTTGCCCCTACAGGGTCGTCAATTTTCAAGTTGTCAAAGAAAGTGACTGCGAAAACTACCAGGATACCGGCGATCGTGCCGATTATGGCAGAGTTGGGCACGTTGATCCAAGCGCAGCTAGCTGTTACGCCGACTAAGCCGGCGAGGATGCCGTTGATAATCATGGAAAGGTCGGGTTTGCCCAGGTACAGCCAAGCTGTAATCGTTGCAGCAACTCCCCCGAAGGCGCCGCCGGTGTTGGTGGTGATCGCAATGTGGGCGATCGCATTTGGATCGACTGCCATTGTCGAACCGGGATTAAACCCGAACCAACCCAACCACAGAATCAAACAGCCCAAGGTGGCAATGCTCATATTGTGTCCCGGCATCGCCACAGTATCGCCGTCGCGGTACTTGCCGATCCGCGGCCCCAAAAATGCCGCTCCCATCAAAGCAGCCCAACCGCCTACCGAGTGAACCACTGTCGAACCTGCAAAATCCCAGAAGCCGGCTTTTGCGAGCCAGCCTCCGCCCCAAATCCAGTGTCCGGTAATTGGGTAAGCAATGCCTACTAGCAGCAAGCAGAAAATTAAGAAGTCAATGAATTTAACTCGCTCTGCAACTGCTCCAGAAACGATCGTGGCAGCAGTTCCCGCAAAAACTAATTGGAAAAAGAATTTAGCGTTGAGGGGGACTCCCGTCCAGTTAAGCGAGTCGAAAATGCCTTGATAAGCGTCTCCTGTGGCGGGGCTGTTGTCGGCTACATTCCACAGAAAAAATCCGCCGCTGCTGCCGATAAAACCGTTGCCGTCGCTGAACATTAACGCAAAGCCGATCGCCCAAAATGCGATCGTAGAAAGCGCAAAAACAATCAAGTTTTTTGACAGCACGTTGACTGCATTTTTTTGGCGGCAAAAACCGGTTTCCAACATACCGAAACCGGCGTTCATAAAGAACACTAGCATCGCAGCAACCATGACCCACATGGTATCCATGCCCACCTTAAGGCTTGCTAATTGTTCCTCGGTGGTTGGCGCGGGAGCTGTTTGGGCTACCGCGGCATATCCCCACACCAAGACGATGATTGCAGCTAAAGGTATGCAGGCTTGCCAACTTGGACTGAGGCGGGCGATCGTCCTTTGTAATTTCTTGAACCTGTTAACTTTGGTCAAAAAGTTAGCTGCTGGCAAATTTAAAGACTCCCGCCTGACTTGTTTCGACTTTTTCTTTCCGACAGTCATTTTAATCACTTTCACCCTCTTTACGGCTAGTAAGCTCAGCAATATTCGGAAAACTTTCCAATTTTACTACAAAAGTTTATGGATTATTTGTTCATATTGAGATAGTTTTGATAGCCTAGCTGTTCTAGCTGATTTTGTTTTTTCATTACAGATTCGGACAAGGTTTTGCGGTAATTCAGGACTCGCTCTAGCAATTCTGGCTGATGAGCTGCTAGTATCTGAACTGCCAGCAAGCCAGCATTCTTAGCGTTGCCGATCCCCACTGTGGCTACGGGTATCCCGGCTGGCATTTGCACGATCGAGTACAGCGAATCTACCCCTTGCAGGTGGCGGCTCGGTACAGGCACCCCAATTACTGGCAAGGGCGTTAAAGATGCTACCATGCCTGGGAGGTGCGCCGCTCCCCCGGCACCTGCGATAATGACTTTCAAGCCCCGTTGGTGCGCGGTTTGGGCGTATTCCACCATGCGCGAGGGGGTGCGGTGCGCGGAGACGATTGCCACGGAGCAAGCAACGCTGAACTCTTCGCAAACTGCGATCGCTTCAGACATGGTTGGCAAATCCGAATCGCTACCCATGATAATTCCAACTGTTGGTTCATTCATGCAATGCTGAGATGTTAGATTTCAGATTAATGGTAATTTTAAATTATGGCGTTAACTCAAATTTAGATATTTTGTAGCAAAAGTCAGGCTCGAAAGCAATTTGGTTACAAGCCACCATCCAGAAAGCAAAAAGCTCCGCATCCTCATAAGCAGCCTCCAGATTTATCCATCGGAGCCAATCTAAAATCTAAAATCTAAAATCTAAAATCTAAAATCGGATGACTGAAGCCACAACCCCAACTGCCGCCCCCACAGATATTCTCAATGCTCGCCTCCCGGGTTACAAGGATTTGCAGATGCTTGCTGTTGACGAAACGGGCATCATTCAAGAAGTTTGGCCGATGGACGCCGTATTTAAACGGATTTGTCCTCCCGATTTGCAAGTGATTGATGTAGCAGGCGATTGGCTTTCTCTGGGCGGTGTTGACTTGCAGATTAACGGGGCCCTGGGTTTTGCTTTCCCCGATTTAGAAAGCAAGCAAATTGAAATTTTGCCGAAAATTTGTCAATTTTTGTGGAATCAGGGAGTCGATGCTTTTTTGCCGACTTTGGTAACAACTTCGCTCGATAAATTTCGGAGATCGCTCTCGACGATAGCTGATTATATCCGCACTGTACAAACCGCTGCTCCGGCAATCAATAAAACCAAAACAGCGGAAATTCTCGGTGTTCACCTCGAAGGCCCTTTTCTCAACCCCCAGAAGCGAGGAGCTCACCCAGTTGAGTTTTTATTACCGCTAACTATAGAAAATGTCAAGCAAGTTTTAGGAGATTGTGCCGATATTGTCAAAATAATTACTTTAGCGCCGGAGTTAGACAGCACGGGCGAAGTCATTTCCTATTTGCAAAGTTTGGGAATTGCCGTCAGCCTCGGACACTCCCAAGCGACGGCTGAGCAAGCCCAGCAAGCATTTGCTCGGGGAGCTTCAATGGTAACTCACGCTTTTAATGCGATGCCGAGTTTGCACCACCGAGAACCGGGTTTGTTGGGAGCGGCGATCGTTTCTCCGGGCGTAAAATGCGGTTTAATTGCTGACGGCAAGCACGTTTCTCCGACAATGATTGATTTTTTGCTGCGCGCTGGTAGGTATGAAAAAGGCGTTTTTTTAGTGAGCGATGCTTTGGCTCCTTTGGGTTTGCCTGAGGGTGTTTATCCTTGGGATTCCCGACAAATTGAAGTCAGAAAAGGTACGGCTTGGGTCAGATTAGATTACCACTCGCCCCTGGAATCTGCTACTTTGGCAGGCACAACTCTGCCGCTGTTGGCGGGAGTGCAGAATTTGGTGAAATGGGGGATTTGCGACGCCGAAAGTGCGATCGCGCTGGCAACTGAATCTCCGAGAAGTGCGATCGGAGTTTCCGGAATTATTGGCAAATCGGCCACTCAATTGTTGCGCTGGAATTTAAATGGGGCGACAAAGGAATTGGCTTGGCATCGACTCTTTTAACCCGTTACACCATTTTAGATTTTAGATTAAAGGATTGAAGAATTAAGAATGTGGGAACTGGTATTACGAGATCGATTTTAGATTTTAGATTGGCGGTTTTAATCTAAAATCTAAAATCGCCAATCTAAAATCGATCGATGGTTGCCAGTTGCGCGTTTTCCGAACCGGATTGCTATATAATATCTAACCGTTGGCAATAACTCAGCAGCAGGCAGATCGATGAATTTGGTAGACGACAAGACTATAGTTAGACAGTATTTTAACTCGACGGGATTCGATCGCTGGCAGCGAATTTACGGCGATGGCAAAGTCAATAAAGTTCAGCTAGACATCCGCACCGGGCACCAGAAAACGGTGGATACAGTCATCGAATGGCTGCAAGCTGACGGCAATTTGCCCGGGCTTTCCGTCTGCGATGCCGGCTGCGGTGTGGGATCTCTGAGCATTCCTCTGGCTGAGGCTGGGGCAATTGTTTGCGCTAGCGATATTTCTGAAAAGATGGTAGCAGAAGCCTACGATCGATCGACAGCAGTTCCCGGCAAGCTCTACAACATCTCCTTCGCCGCCCAAGATTTGGAAGCTTTAACCGGCAATTTCCACACAGTAATATGTTTGGACGTGCTGATCCACTATCCTCAAAATAAGGCTGCGGAAATGATCGCTCACCTAAGTTCGATCGCCCAATCGCGACTAATTATCAGTTTTGCCCCCAAAACTTTAGCACTCACCGCCCTCAAAAAATTTGGCGAACTTTTCCCCGGCCCGAGCAAAACTACCCGCGCTTACCAGCACCGCGAAGCAGATATTATCAAAATCTTAGAAAGCAACGGCTTTGTTGTTAAAAGAACAGCCATGAATAGCACTAGCTTTTATTATTCTCGCTTGCTGGAAGCTGTGCGGAAATAGGTTAAAAATATCTGCAAAAAAGCTAATTGATCGTAAACCTAGGGTGCGCACCGCGCACCTTCCCTTTCCAGAGTTACGCCAGTGAACCTCCATACTCTGCGATTGCTTCGCGGACGTTCGCAATGACAAGTAAGGCACGCACCGCGCACCTTCGATATCAAAAATTAGATGTTTTTCCCTCTTCCTTCTTTCTTCTTTCTTCCCTCTTCCTTCTTCATTCTTCCCTCTTCCTTCTTCATTCTTCATTCTTCCTTCTTCCTTCTTCATTCTTCATTCTTCCTTCTTCATTCTTCCTTCTTCCTTCTTCCTTCTTCCCAATTAAATAAATATTATGTCAACGCTAATTTTAATGCGCATTTTTATAGCAGCCGCAGCCTTATTCGGAGGTTTATCCGTTGCAGGCGGTGCTTTCGCCTCCCACGCTTTGAAAAATCAATTGAGCGATCGAGCTTTAGCAATTTTTGAGACTGGCGCCCGCTATCAAATGTACCATGCCCTAGCTCTATTACTCGTCGCTTTACTCTTGAGCCGCGCCCAAGAGTCTCAAACCTTTTTTGCCGTGGCTGGATGGGCTTTTATTGCCGGCACTATCATCTTTTCAGGCAGTTTGTACGCCCTGAGTTTGACTGACATCAAATGGCTGGGTGCAATTACGCCGCTGGGCGGAGTTGCTTTTATTGTCGGTTGGGGATGTTTGGCAGTCGCAGCTTTTAGTTTTAAATAGGCAACTGGTAAATTTTGAGGCAATTACCAATTCCCAATTTCCAATTACCTAATTTTCAAACACATCACTCGAAAACATCTCAGTCACAGTACGCAAGTAAGGTACAAATACCGTTAAATCTTCAGCGGGAAGCCGATCGCATATTTCCCAAAACAAAATCAGCAGCATATCCTGCACTAACTCCCAACTTACATGAAGTTTGGGGTACAACATCACGCAAATGGGAAACAATTCTTGCTGTACCGGGCGAATACTACCTTCCAAAACGCACCAGCACAAATAGCTTTGAAAAATCTCGACATCCCGGATACCAGAAATTTTTATCTCTCGATCGGTCAAATACCCGCTGCTGCTGCGGTATCCTTGATGCTGGAAACTAGCGCGCTCGTACACTGCACTAGCAATCTCAGTTTTATGCTGCCACAAATGCTGAACAGCTAATAGAGCTCTTGAATTTGGAGAGTGATTCGTCGCAGCCTCGTTAATCTCTCCGTAGGGAATGTGCAGGTAGTCGTCTACAATTTTTAAGTAGGGTGCAAATTTCGATCGCTCTGACTCCGAAAGACATCCTAACAAGATTTTGCTAGTGTATTGAAACTCCACCGTCACAAATGCCAGCACTAACGGATCGGTCTGTGAATATTTCCGCCTGACTTGGATAATATCTTTTCCCACCAGCACTGACAAGCGAAAAATAGGTTCTCTCTCCGCGTAAGCGTCTATTGCTTTGCGATATAAGGTGCGAGAGTCTGCCACAATTTCTAAAGGATTAATTAAGCTCGGATAGATCCCGTGCCGCTCTATTTGTTCCCCTAAAAGAGCTTCTACTCTATTCCAAGCTATCTCGCTGGCTAATTTCAGGGTATTTGTCAATTTGTCAACTATTTTAGCTCGATTTCCCTCAAAATAGGTTGACTCTGGGCTTGGGGGAATTTGGCGTGGCGCTTGGTTTTCTCGTGCCGCAACTATACTGTAATATTTTTTTGCCCAGCTAACTGCGAAGGAAGAAACGCTGACGCCTTTAGCCTCTGCGAGTTTGTGAGTGTCCGATCCGGTAATATCCCTAGACGCCAAACTGTCGCCCTGTTCAATTTTGTCTGCTGTCGGTAAAGACTTTGAAGATAGTTGGGAAATACCCGTCATGATAAACCTCGTTTTTTTATAAAGTCGCACCCGATCGATTCCCCTAATTTTTAACAACGTTGTTAACTACAATCTTCTGCATTTGTAAGCTGACAGTCATCTACCATTATGCTTATATATTTAAGCAATTTGGCTCTAATGCCTGCATTTTTTACAAGCTGCACGTTAATAACGCTATTTATTGTGCGATCGATCACCCTCACCCTGTGATCGTGACCTTAATTTATTTTGTTGACCTATAAAGAGGGCTATAAATAAATTTAATTGGTCTTATAACCTGAGAATTAAAGTCAAGTCTGCCTCAAAAAAACTGCTGCTTGAAATACTTGATCTTTGTTGAGGAGCGCTTTGGTCGATCGCCCTAGTTTCTCAAATAACCTATGCTAAAGCACCAGCGAGCGGTGATTTAGATTAATTTATTTCCCTAGCTAAATGAAAAATTTATTTTTAGCCTTGCGCTTGTTAGGAAACGGTCACAACTAAAACAAGCTGCTTTTATAAATAAATAATTAAATTTAAGATTACAATAGAATTGATGTGCGTTTAGTTAATGCCATTGCCATCGCGGTTTTTTAGCTTTTTTTTAGCTTTTTTTTAGCTTTTCCAATCGCCCGCAACTGATAGGCGTTTATTGAAGCGTTTATTCGATCGCCAAACCACCTTTCAAAACCGGAATTTAGATAGGCTTGCCAGATCGCTCTTCAATATTATCAACTCCGGCTGGTTCGAGTCCTCATCCTAAAGAGAGAGCTTGCCCCCATAGCCATAAGATGGGGTTAATTGGGCCCCACGGACGATCGCTACTCAAAAACAGCACGGCCACTAGCTCTTTAAGGCTATGCCTTCGGGTAGGATTAGTAGGACGAGAGGAAGTGGATAAAATGAGCGCTAGCAGCAATTCAACAGAAATTAAGTTTGGAACCGATGGGTGGCGGGGACTGATTGCCCATGACTTTACTTTTGCCAACGTGCGAAAAGTCACCCGGGCGATCGCCAGTTACCTAGAAACCGCTTACACCAAAGACCGTCCAGTTCTAGTCTCCTACGATACCCGCTTTCTGGCAGACGAGTTCGCCCGCACCGCGGCAGAAGTATTGGCAGATTTGGGATGGACGGTGAAAGTGGTCGATCGAGATTGCCCCACACCAGTCATTGCTTACAGCGCCAAGCATCTAAACTCCGCAGGAGCCCTGATGTTCACGGCTTCGCACAATCCCGCACCTTACTGCGGCATCAAATACATCCCCGACTACGCGGGCCCGGCAACCCCGGAAATTACTGATACAATTGTGGCCAATATTGCTGGTGCTTCTGATGCCCCAGCCAAAGGCAGCCACAACGATAAAATCTCCAGTTTTGACCCGAAACCCGAATATCTCAAGTTTCTTTATACTTTGATAGATGTGGAGCGGATTCGCTCTGCTAAGTTGAAGGTGAAGTACGACGCTCTCTACTCGACTTCTCGCGGCTATCTCGACGGCGTTTTGGAACACTGCGGCTGCGATGTCGAAAGTTTTCACACCTACCGCGACGTGCTGTTTGGCGGCGGAATGCCCGAGCCCAAGGGGGAACAGTTAGTCGAGTTGGTGGAAGCTGTTAAGAAGGATTCGGCGGATTTGGGTTTGGCTACGGATGGCGACAGCGATCGTTTTGGTATTGTTGACGAGTTGGGAAATGTCTTGACTCCAAATACTGTGCTGTTGCTGCTGGCGCGTCACTTAGTTAAGAATAAAGGCTTGACTGGGGCGATCGTCCGTACCGTCGCAACTACTCACTTGCTAGACAATTTGGCCGCCAAGTACGGTTTAACAATCTACGAAACCGCAGTCGGCTTTAAATACATCGGCGAAAAAATGCGGGAAACAGCGGTGCTCATCGGTGGCGAAGAGTCTGGCGGTTTGAGCGTTTTGGGTCACATCCCCGAAAAAGACGGGATTTTGGCTGATATGCTAGTTGCCGAGGCGATCGCCTATGAAGGAAAACCGCTTTCTCAGCTAGTCGAAGAAGCCATTAAAGAAGCCGACGGCCCCCTGTACAACAAACGCTTGGACTTGCACCTAGATGACGCCCACAAAGCAGCCGTTTTGGAATCTTTTACCAAGAATCCCCCCACAGAAGTAGCAGGTATTGGTGTTAAGGAAATCGGCCGCAAAGACGGGATTAAACTTTATCTGGAAGACGGCGGCTGGGTACTGCTGCGCCCTTCGGGAACTGAACCCTTAATGCGCGTTTACATGGAAACAAATTCTGTGGAAAAAGAAACCCAAGTTGCCCAATACATGGAAAAGGTAATTTCCCAGCTAGAACCTGTTTAAATTTCTACCTATTCCAACCCGGGGTTTTTCTCCTACCGCTTGAGATTGTAAGGTGCGCAATGCGCACCTTACATATTTTTTATAAATCTTATAAAGCCTCTGAACATTCATCATCAATAATGCTGGGCCAGTTATATATTTGCAATACACTTGGATTTGTGTAAGTTTGGTATGTGTAAATTTATTTATGTTTGTTTGACTTTTAGTTGATAAAAAATACTCAATCTTTTCCGCATCTACTTGACTTTTTCCTAATCTTATTGTATGCTTTTATCTAGTGGGCTGTTTGCAAAACTAAAATTTTTACACAGATTTAGATTATAAAACAAGTATATAAGTTAAATTATTAGCCTGTAAACCCGTTTATGAAAACAATTCCTCTGCTCGCCATTAGTTTTTTAGTAGCAATTTTAGCAAGCGCGATCGGCATTATCTCTGTGCAGAACGCCGCCCCAGTATCCTTAAACTTTATCTTTTTTAAATCGATACAAATGCCAGTAGGAATAGTATTGGCAATCAGCATGAGTGCAGGACTGATCGGAGGTGCGCTACTGCAACCGCTGTGGAACCTTTCAGATTCCCAAAACTCGCGTCCTAAATTTCAGGCAAATCCAGAAGAATCCGACACCGTACAATATTAAGTAGATTTGATCCCTTCGAGGGAATATACCTGACCGTCAATCAGCAACCGAGTAATTCCCTTAGCTAGCAAATAAGGCGCCGCTTTTTGCAGCATACTGCTGTCAGGAATCTTGAAAACCCTTTGATTGCGAGTAGCAAATCGGCGGGCCACTCGGTGATTGTCAAACACTGCCAGGGTTTTCTCGCGAATCTCCGCTGCCGGAATTTGACCCAGTTCGCCAAAAGCTTTTAGAGGTCTGGTGATTAACTCCGCTGCCCGATCGACCACCAAATAACAAATTTTGGGAAGAGACGCTTCGCTTAAAGGCAAAACTTGAATCAGCCCTGTAGCCCGAAGCTCGATCGACTCGCCCGACGATCTTGAACCCAGCAGACTGCCTTCAAACAGAGAGTCTTCATCATCTAAATCTTCGTCGAAGTCATCATCTAAATCATCTTCATCCTCCTCCTCATCCTCCTCCTCATCTTCCTCAAAATCGCTAAAATCTTCACCTGCCAGCAGCCCTTCTGCTGGCAGCATTGCCTTTAATTCACCAGTCACAACAGCGCGGTGGCTACGATCGCCAAGATTGGGTGCCTGGGCATCTGGCAAATCAGAAACATCCAAATCAGACTCTACAGTTCCTCGAAATTCGAGTTCTGCAACTGGTTCAGGGGCCGGTCCCGAACGCTTTCGGATCGTCGGTCTCGAATTTGAGGCTGACTGCGGGACTGGGACTGACTCCGACAGGGGGACACCTACAGGATCGGTTTCGCGATCTGCCGACGACTCTGTAGTCGCCTCTGTCGGTTCAGAAACATTTGTGCGATCGGACAAACGCTTTTGTTTTTGCTGAACGAGAAATTCGTATTCCGGCTCCGACAAAGCCCCCTGAATGATGCGCCTCACAGTCGAACTGCTCACTCCGTAGCGCTTTGCCAGAGTGATAGTATTCTCGTTTGACTGTCGGTACAGCCTGATGAGTTCCCGTTTGTCTGAATCGGAGAGTTTTGTAGGCGTCATGCCAAGTTTTCCAGCAAAAAGACGTGAAAAGACGCAGGCTAGCAGTCAGCGAACTGTGATTTTTCATCTTCGATTTCAAGATCGGAGATGCCGACAAGGGCAAAAAAGCTTTCGCGTCTCCATCGCTTGCCAAAGCAACTCGAATCTCAAATCGCTACGCTGCGCGACGACTGCGCCTGTTCTGGCGAGAACGGGTTGAGATGTCATGTTCCAAGATAGCTCCAATCCCGAACAGGATGCCGCTGAAAACAAAAAAGACTTCCAGCAAACTGCCACTTTGATAAGCACCCTCAGCCTGAGTATCGCGCCATTTAAAGTACATATCTGCGATGTAAAGCGAAAAAGTTGCAGCCGCAATCATCCTCCACGATTGGGAAAAACGTCCTCCCCAAAACGCCAGCAGCAGTGCAGTAGCAATAATCAGCAGAAAAACGTCCCCGACGATGTAAAACAAATTGATTGCATTTTTGTGAGGCGACAGTTGCTTGTCAAGTGCCATCACCCATGCGGGAGCTTTGGTTTCTGCTGCTTCTTCTTCTTCTGCGGGTGCTGATTCAGCATCAGTCGCTGCTGCTCCTTTTGCTTGTAACTTGGACGAATTGTCCAAAGCAGGCGCTCTTCCGGTGGCCGCGGTTGTTGGTGCAGATTCTGTCGCTACTTCCTGAGTGGTTGCGGGAGCCATTCCTAGCTGTGCCCTCCAAGAGTCAGGTGCAGCAACCCAGATAGCTACAGCAATCCCGAAGGCTGCAATTCCCGCTAACAAACCCCACTGCCAAATTTCTAGATTCAGGCGCTTGGAAGTCACAGCTAGAACCATGCCCCCGATCAGTACCACATAGCTTCCCAGATAAAACGCATCTGCTGGAGACACGTCCGGGTCTAACTCGAAATAGAGTTCCCAAATCCCGAACAGCACGTTGGCTATGAAATAGAACAGCATCCCCAGACCAATGCCCAGCCAGACGTTGCGCCCGCTGACCATGTGCGGGCTTTGCCAGTTTCTAAAACATACTAAAGTAGCTCCTAAGAATGCTCCGCATTCAAAAATATAAGTGCCGATCGAGTACCAAAGAGGTAAACCCTCTTCTGCTGAGAAGGGGACGCTGAACAGCAAAAAGAACAGCAGTGCCATTACAGCCCAGACAATGCCCGCAATTACTAGGGTCTGAGCTGACAGTAAAGATGAAGATGTAGATGACTTTTCTGAAGTGCTACTCATAGGGATTCCACGAGACATAACTAGCGGTTGAACGCACCCCATCTCAATCTTTGATTGTAGATGAGGATTCTTTCGCAACAGAACCTTTGTCTGACGCTCCCGGAAAAACTGGCGTCCTCAGCGTGTCCTTGGGACTTTTGCCCTCCTACACTCTAGAAAGACTAAGCAAGAATAATATCTATTTACTAATTCAAGGAATTAGTCGTTAGTCGATCTTTTGCCCGGAAATAAATGATAGAAATACGGTATATGTCTCAACCATTAAGGCTTTTACAGTACCAAATCTATCTCAGAAATTATACCCTCAAATGTTGCTGTATCTGTTTTTTTACTTCCGCACTCCCCGACTCCTATCAATGATTATGGGTGGGGAAGTGCGAGCGATCGAAATTTAGTTAAATTGCCAGACATTAACTGGCTTCCAAAACGACTCAACAATTTGGTTGCTTAATACACGTTGGTAATCCAACCTGTATATCGCGTACCCCCTACAGTGCAATTATCTGGGCGCAATTGTCTGAGCAATTGTCAAAGATCTTCTATGCTGCGATCCACAACTTGTTGAGGGCTGATTGTTTCAGCCAATCTATAAACTGAGTGCGATCCGCTGCTGGCATATCTTGCAGCACATCGCTCACTCCCTCAGCGAATCCCGTATCGCCAAAGTATGATTTACCCAAACGGTGGAGTTCTTGCAATAAGGTCTTGAGATGCTGCTCTTGCCAAGGGGGCGCCTTGTGATTTTGCAATGGACTAACGGTTAGCCAATTTTTGATCGCATCAGCGGAGTCTGCCTGGGGGAAGTTTCCCTGCTGAAATACCTTGGCGATATCTTTCTGAAACGATGCGGCTTGCCTTGCACCTAAGAGGTCTTCTACATCGAAGTAAACAGCTTGGAGGAG
This sequence comes from Microcoleus sp. MOSTC5, assembly GCF_036701825.1. Taxonomy (NCBI): domain Bacteria; kingdom Bacillati; phylum Cyanobacteriota; class Cyanophyceae; order Oscillatoriales; family Microcoleaceae; genus Microcoleus; species Microcoleus sp. MOSTC5. The sequence goes on from NZ_JAUBRK010000006.1 coordinate 105,084, forward strand.
CAGCAGACAACCTTGCGCGAACAGCGGTGCTTTGGCTGCTGCTTCATTACCTGCCGGTTCTTCACCGGCAAGCTGATCTAAACGGACTTTTCCCCAGACGCTATATCGATCCGGCTCTTCTAGCAGAACACAGGCTTTGCCTCGGTTGTCGGTTAAGTCCCGCCACAAGGCTCTGGCGTCTTCTGCTTGCTTGCCGTTGAAGGCGCTGATTAGGCGAAAAGTCTGCCCCTGATAATTGAGAATGGGAATTTGTTGATCCCGTTTTGGGTGTTGAAAATTGGTTATTTCAACATCCTGCCGTTTCAGAATAAACATGACACTGCGATTTGACTCCTGTCATGGCCGAGGTGCTGTGCTTTTGACACTCCCCATGCCTAAAGGCGAGGGGATTCTTGATTCCGCGAGTCCACTTAAATTAGCAGGATTGCTCCCGATCACCCAGAGATGGTGCTCTCCTCAAGCGTTACGATACTTTTTTGCTAACCAATGCTAACAAGTATCTAAGCTGAGATTGTCTCTCAGCCTTGGGGTATCAATCAATGCACGAATGAAAATCGCCCGCCCACAATTTACAACTGCTGTACTGGCAACGCTTGATTTTCGCGCTCGTGCCGAGCGGTCGATTGACTCTTTTGCTTTAATGCCGTACAGGAAGCTTATATACAGGCTCCATAGCATCAAGGATTTTCACCTGAGTCTTTCAATCCTAGTTCTACCACATTTTTATCAAATATCAAGTCGAGCACAATGTTAGGAAACATAACTAAATATCAGCAAATTAGTCATTATGGCTCAACTCATGCCTAAAATCAGGGGACGATCTCTGGTTTTTCGGTAATGCGGTCAGCGTTTTAGGCTTTACCACTATCGGATGTTAACATAACAGATCTACATCTCCGAAAAAGCACCTGTGACTCTTATCATGTCTGAACCCCGTCTTATTTTATGGAGATATCCGATCGACAAAATATTTGGGTTTTAACTCGACCTCTAAATACCTGACATTAGTTCACGCCGTACCTAGTTTTGATTGGAAATTTACAATTGTGCTGTTTGCAGGTGAGTCGCTCCAGCTTTTGTCAGATACACTCTTGGACGCACAAGCACTCTCATCACCTTGGTTTTTTTCCCGATCCCTCGCGATCCACCCCCTATTTTCGTACATCAAACCGGTTTATGCGAAAGTCATAACATTATTTACTTGCTCGATCGCACACTGCACCGATACAATAATCTTGTTAGCGATTTTTGAGTTGGGTGCGTAACTCAGTTGGATAGAGTAGCTGCCTTCTAAGCAGCGAGCCGCAGGTTCAAGTCCTGCCGTACCCGTTACACAAACTTAGTGATATCAAGGGTTTCAGCACTTTTTTCCCGAAAAGGAGAGAGCGGTTGAAATCTTATTTGTTTCGGATTTGTTTCGGATGCTCGAATCCGAAACAAATCCTTGAAAAAGCCCCGCCTGCCAAACCAGGGCTCATCTTCCCGCTTGCGGGCGATCGACACTGCTACCCTTCTGAGTATATGTTTGCTATAGCCGATGTGGTATCATAACAAGTCTATTGTGTCAATAGCCTAGAGCCTGCGATGTTCAAACAGCACCAGCAGCAGGTTGTAGGCCGATTAGCCCTCAGGGGTTATCCTTAGTAATCAGGCTAGTTTCCGACAGGTTTGGATATGTTCCCAACAACTCTATTTCATATTCCCCAAAATTTAATGCTATTACTCGACCGCAGCGCGATCGACCGATTAGAGCCCCTATTCGCGCAAGCAGCCGGAATGCCTATAGTTGCATCGGAAAATACGGCAACAATTGCGCTCGTATTAGTTGCTCTGGGAATTCTGGGTTGGGGATTTTATCGCGCCAGACCTTTTGGCAAACTGGGAATTTTGGCTTGGTTGCAGTCAGTTGCGCTGATGAGTCCCTGGTTGCTGTTCTTTGGTTTGTTCGCCGCCGGGATTTACCTCAATCTAGTTGCGGTATTGTTGCTGCTGGTGGCATCCACGGGATTGTACATTTATCTGGGCCGGCAATTGCGTAAGGCTGCATCCGATGCAGTGCTGCGATCGCCCCCCGATGCTGCTGAGGTAAAGTCGCAAAGCGATGCTTTCTCGGCCCCTGAGTCGCAGCGACCACCTGGCCCAGAAACCATTAAGATCGTCACCTCGTCACCTGCGAATAATGAATCAGAAATAATTCCCGTTCCAGTTGAAGACCTCAAGGCAATTAAAGGCATCTTTGGAATTGATACTTTCTTTGCCACAGACACGATTCCCTATCAAGATGGGGTAATCTTGAAAGGCAATCTCCGGGGAGATCCAGAACAAGTACACTCACGTTTGACGGCAAGTTTGGAAGAAAGATTAAACGATCGCTACCGCCTATTTTTAGTAGAAAATCAGGACGACAAGCCAGTAGTTATTATCTTGCCCAGCACCAACGACCCGCAGCCAACTACCGTATCTCAAAAAATCCTAGCAGTCGTGCTGCTGCTGGCAACAATTGCTACTAGCTTAGAGACAGGCGGTTTGCTGCTAGGTTTCGATTTCTTTAACTCGCCGGGTCGATATCTAGAAGTTCTGCCAATTGCAGCGGGAATTTGGGCGGTTTTAGGCTCGGGTGAAATCGCTCGCCGAGTGCTGGCAAATCGGTACAAAGTTGGCTTGAGTTGGCCGTTTTTTATACCAACTTTGCAGATAGGTTGTTTTGGAGCGATCGACCGTTTTGAGTCGCTGCTGCCCAACCGTAAAGTTTTGTTTGACATCGCTTTTGCCGGGTCAGCCGCTGGGGGAATAGTTTCTCTGCTAATGCTGGTAACGGGTTTGCTGCTGTCTCACCCCGGCAGTTTGTTTCAAATTCCCGCAGAATTTTTCAAGGGCTCGGTTTTGGTGGGAACTTTGGCAAAAGTGGTTTTGGGTTCGGCCTTGCAGCAGCAGATTGTTGACGTTCACCCGCTGGTAGTTATCGGTTGGTTGGGCTTGGTAATAACGGCGATTAATTTGATGCCGGCGGGACAGTTGGACGGGGGTAGAATCGTGCAAGCCATCTACGGTCGGAAAATAGCAAGTCGCGCTACTTTGGCGACGTTTGTGGTGCTGGCGATCGCTTCTTTAGTTAATCCTTTGGCTCTGTATTGGGCGATCGTGATTCTGATTTTACAGCGGAATCTGGAGCGGCCGAGCCTCAACGAGCTAACTGAGCCTGACGACGCTCGCGCGGCTTTGGGTTTGCTAGCTTTGTTCTTGATGATTGCTGCGCTGTTGCCGTTGACTCCGGCTTTGGCGGGCCGTCTGGGAATCGGGAACTAACAGTAGCCGCGCGTCTTTGGTAATAGGCTCTTGGGTTGCGGTAAATTAGTGGAATATAGGGATTGAGCGATCGAACTGGGGAAATTCGGGCGATCGGGTTCCTAACTACTAATTTCCAATTAAGATCCCCGCCCTAGGCAATTTATCTATTACCAAAAGTTGATTTTTTTATAACCCAAAAGTTGTTTAAACTTGATAGATCGAGTTTAAATAACTTATCTGAGCCTATAGGATAAAGTCATGGCTAATCAACTTCCTCCTGTATTGGTAACTTTTGATGCAGATGTTTTAATGGCTGGCAGAACTCAAGTTTGGCAAGAATATGCCAAGGTGGGGACTTGCTATATTCCGGAAGTAGTGTACGACGAAATAGATCGTCTGACAGGGCAAGCGGTGGAAAAAGCTCAAGAGCAAGTAGCTAGAGAGTTTATGCGCTTTTTTGCCGACAGCGGCTGGATTGCAACTGACGCTCAGGAAACACACCGAGCTCTGGAACCTTCGATCAAAAATCAAAGCAAGCCAGCAATGCTCGTGGTAGCGACGGCTCAGTGCGTTTACGGTTTGGCTCAGGAACACCCCGACACTTTGGTGATTTTTGTGTCCAACAGCCAGCCTCTGCTGAAGCGGCTGGCTTCTGTGGGGGCTGCGAATCTCTGCGGGATTACCGGGGCGATGCTGTTAAATTGGGCGAGGAAAGGGGAACGCCCGCCGGCGGCGACTCAGCAATTGCAAAGTTTGATGCGCAGCCTCGCCGATCGCAAATCGACTCAGCGCTCTAACAGCAGAATTCAGGAGGCTGCGGTAGGCCAAACGGGGGCTTCTGCTAGCAACTTAACGGGGACGCGCGGCGCTTCTGAATTGAAGTCGTCCAGCAGTTTTAGTAAAACTCATAAAACGGGTTTGACTGAGATGCGCAGTGCGAGTGCCCGCCCCAAAACCCCGTCCCGCAGTCGCGAGGAGTCCAGAGATTACGAGCCGGCTGTATATCGGCTGAAACATATTACACCTCCGCCAAAAAGGAACAGCGGTTTCCTGTCTAGTGCGTTCAATTTTTTGGGAGCGTTATTTTTCTTGACGGTAGCGGTGGGTATTTTGTGGCGAGTGTTCGATGTTAAGGGTTTTAGAAAGACTTTTGTGCCGGCTCTACCGCAGCCTGTGCAACAATTTGTTAAGTCGATCGACCCTAAATAATCTGGTTTTCTGAAAATTCTACCTTCTGATCCTGCTGACTTCTGCCTTTGGAAACTGGGATAGCACGCGAGGCTAACAAATTGGTTCGCTCCCCTAAATATAGCGGTAAGCTGCTCGTGGCGCACCCTACGATTAGAGTTGCTGCCCTTAGTCCGCTGGGAATTTTCAACGGCTACTATCAGAAGAGAAGATGAACGCTTTACTTTACCGCTCCAAAAATCCCTCGTCATGCTGAACTGGAACCAAATAATTAGTGGATTAGCACTGGCTTTTGCGGGTTTTGCTTATGCTTTAGTATTTTTTGTTCTTCTTCCCTTCAGACAGTACGATTATGCAGCACCACTTGGGGCAATAGTAATGGCGATCGCCCTTACTGTAGCAATGAATTGGCTACTATCTGCATCGTTGCTAACTGGGTGGAGTTGGGTGGCTGCATTATTTGGTTTTCAGGTAGCCCTCATATTTTTTGGTAGGGTGTTTCTGGAAGATGGGCTGTACCTGCCAAATTTGTTGTTTTTTGGAACTATGAGCGTAGGATATGCGAGCGTTTATACCAGTTTTCCACAACAAAAAACACTGGTAATTGTGGGTTTATGTACAATATTTTTCCTAGCTTCAATGTACTTATCTTTGATGGGCAGCTATGTGATCAAAGGCAAAAATCCGTTTCAGGGTTCTTCTACCCAGATGCTTCCGCTGTTGAATCAAAGGGTAGAAATTCTCACCGACAATCTCAAACAATTGTATTTGAATGGCAAAACTGGCGAACTCACGCATATTGACCGTTATGAGGTGACAGTGAAACTAGATTCTGCAGGAGACGAGAGATTGATGTGGCCCTATGTCTATGTTTGGTGGCAGGATATCAAGGCGGCTAACTAACAGAAATCTCAGTAGTTTACATGAGCAATGCCCTAGTGAAACAGGTGGATGTAAATAATCTCAGACCCATAAAGCTAAATAAATTTCTCTCTTTCTCTTATATTTTCGCTGTATTTTCTCTGTGCATCAAGAGCGTCAATATCGGTTCATTCACTCTTTAAAGCTGGTTTAGTTCCTTCTACAGGTCGCACAATTGCGGGTTTATTGGTAGATGTTGCCTGAAAAAGTGCCTTGAGTGCCAAATTAAGATTTTCTGCCATGACGATGCGGTTTTCGTAGACAGCAATAACTCTGACTAAAGTTGGCAAACTATTGCGCTCGGCTTCTAAGTAAAGAGGTTCCACATACAGTAAAGATTGTTCAATCGGAATTACTAATAAGTTTCCTTGATTTGCTTTGGAACCCTGGCGATTCCAGAGAGATATTTGTTCGGAAATAACAGGATCTTGGTTAATTAAAGCTTCTATTTGTTCCGGGCCGTAAACTAATCGCTGCTTGGGAAACAGATACAGCAGCAATTTTCCGTAATCGCTACCATCCGATCGCCCTGCAATCCAAGCAATTAAATTGTTGCGGCTTACTGGTGTAAATGGGAGCAGCAAAATAAATTCTTCTGCTGTTTCCGTTGGCAGTTTCGTAATTAAATAATACGGTTCTACGGGCTGCTGTTCGCTGCCATAAATTTCGTTGGGAACTCGCCACAAATCCTCCCGATTGTAAAATACTTGCGGGTCTTCCATATGATAAGTTAGCAAGCGTTCCGATTGAATGCTCAACAAATCTACTGGATATCTGATATGTTTGCGGAGAGCCGGAGGCATTTTGTCAAGGGGCTTGAAGAGTCCGGGAAAAATAGCAATCCAACTGTTAATAATGGGGTCGGAGGGGTAGGCAACGTAGAAGTCAACAGACCCGTTGTAGGCATCAATCACTACTTTAACGGAGTTGCGGATGTAGTTAAACTCATGATTTCCCGGGTCAGAATACGGATAGCGATCGCTGGCTGTATAGGCATCGATAATCCAGTAAAGATAGTTGGGAGATTGATCGGTGACCGAGGGTGAAGCCTTAATCTCGTTGCCATTTTCATCCTTTTCTTTTTCTATATCATCTTTGCTAAGATTGGCGTCTGCTACTACTAAATACGGGTCGGAATCGTAGCGCAAAAAAGGAGCAATCGCCCGGACTCTTTTGTTAATATTTCGGCGGTACAGCAATTTAGTTTCTGGCGTAAAATTGCGGGTCAGCGCCATTTGCCAATTTTTGAGATAATTAGCAAACAGCCAGCGCCGCCACATAGAGCCGATCGCAATTCCGCCCCTACCGCTGTAAGTATTGTAAACATTGTCTTCGCCGCTGGGATAGTCGAATTCTTTGACTTTTGTGGCTGTCATCGCGTCTGTATCGGTTACTTCGCCGTAGTAAATTCGCGGGTAGCCGATCGGAATACTGGCCCGAATTCGATCGCTCGTTATTTCCAAAGCAGTCTCTCCTTTCTGGGCTGCAACTCCAATATCTTTGACCAAATAATCGGGTAAACCGCCTACACCGACTGTATTTACGGGAGAAAGAGTAAAGCCGTAACCGTGAGTGTAAACCAGGTGTTCGTTCACCCAAGTTTGAGCTTCGGGGGCAACTGCTGTGTAATCTAATTCCCGCGCTGCCAGAAGCACTTGTTGGCTTTCCGCATCTCCATTTTTTGTTTTTTCATTTTTGATTGTGTAGCGATCGATATCGGCATCAAGGAATGTATAATAGGGTCTGATTTGCTGTAACTGTCGGTTGGTTTGCAGCAGCGGTAGTTTGTCCCACAGCCGGATGTTGCTAATAGTAAGTTTATTTTTTTCTAAGTCGGAATAAGTAAGTTGCCCGACGGGATCGAAAGTTTTTATTTCAATTTGTTTGAGGTCAAAGGCTTCTTGAGTAAAGGCAATGCTGTGCTGGATGTACGGCTCTTCTCGTGCTAGTTCGTTGGGCTTAACGAGGAGTTGCTGCACAATTGTTGGCAGCAGCCAACTTCCCAAAAAACTTAAACTTAGCCATGCTAAAATAATCTTTTTTATGAGTTCATTGTTAATTTTGAGTTGGCAAACCTGGCACAGCATCAAAAGTGCGATCGCCCCCGCCAAAATACTCAAAAATCCATAGCAGGGCAGCCGCACCGTCACGTCAGCATAATTTGCCCCGTAAGTAACGTCTCCCCGCGAATACAGCAATGCGTAGCGCCCCAGCCAGTAGCGGAATGCGGCGGCTAGCATAAAAGCTGCACCCAACCCGTACAAGTGCCGCTGCTGCGATCGAGAAAACCCCAAAAATACCCCTTGACTCAGGCTATTTCTCGACAGCAAATATGTTAAAGCACAAGATACTAAACCGTACAAAAATACAACTGTCAGCCAGAATCCTAGCAACTCTAAGATTGGCAAAATAAATACATAAAAGCTAATATTTTGATTAAAAAGAGGGTCGGTTGTGTTAAAATTAGTAGGGTTCAAATATTGCAAAACGTTTGTCCAGCGACTGGCGGCAATCAGCCCGATCGCCAAACTGAGAAAAAGGGCGATCGCCCGCAGCCAAAAATCAGGCTTAATTGCTATAGATAACATTGTCCCCAGCAGCAAGCCCAACTCCCACCAGCGAGAAAATAGCTGCACCCCTATTTGCTGGATTGACTGTATTCCCAATTGCACCGACGGTGCAGGCAACTTGTCAGCTATACCGAAATAGGTGAGGCTGTTTGCAGCTAACAGCCCGCAGTGAATTACTGTCAAAGTTGCGATCGAACTCAATCCGAATACCGCCAACAGCAGCCAGGAAAAGGTAATTTGGGATTTAGCAACCGGTAATTCGTAATTCTTCCCCGTTTTGTTCGCCCTCAGTGAAGCGAATAGCGCCCCCGCAACCGGCGATTTCATTTTCTCTGCGGGATGCTGCAGGCGGCGGGCTAAAGCCAAATTTCCGAATAAAAAGGCAGAAGAAACAGCAATTGCGATCGCCCCCAGCAACCCTTGAGTTTTCAGCTTTAACAGAAAAACCTGAAGATATCCAACTTCCTGAAACCACAGAATTTCTGCCGCAATGCGGGAGGCAAATTCAAAAACCAGCCATAGCCCCGCAATCAGTAGGATTATTTGATAAATTCGCCTATTAGTCATTAGTTATTAGTCATTAGTTATTAGTCATTAGTTATTGGTTGAATGATAACTGATATCAGGTTCGAGCAATTTACCCTCCCGAATGATGCTTTTGCCACAAGGGTTGGAGGCATTTTTATTCATGGTAATTGACCGGACATAATATGACTTCTGCTTTCCAGTCAACGGCTAACTGCTTTCCTGTCAACCGACTAATGACTAATGACAATGACTAATGACAAACTAGCTGTACTGCTGATTGACATCCACATCCAAATTAAACAGTGTTTGCAAAGTTTGCATCGCTTGCCGCCGCGCCTCAATATCCTGCTGAGCGCGCAACTGTACCATCGGATCGTGCAAAATCTTATTCACAATCCCCCTTGTTAAAGATTCAATCACATCTTGATGTTTCTCCGAAAATTCCGAACCAAGACGCGATAAAGCTTTTTCTAACTCTTGTTCCCGAATCAATTCTATCTTATCCCGCAAACAGCTAATTGTAGGAACAGTTTCCAGACTGCGCCACCAGAGATCGAAAGCCTCTACTTCCTGTTCCAGCAAGCCCTGAGCTTCCATTGCCATTTTGCGGCGGGTTTCGTGATTTTGAGCTACCACTGCTTTCAAGTCGTCCACATTAAACGATCGCACATTAGCGAGTTCGTTCGCATCCGAGTCAACGTTGCGCGGCACAGAAATATCCACCAACATCAAAGGGCGATTTGGGTCTAAAGCAGCTTCCAATTTAGCTTTATTTAACAGGGGATCGGTAGCTGCCGTACTGGTGAAAACCAAGTCGGAACTGGCAATTACCTGCATCATTTCTGAGAGCTGATACAGGTGCAATTCAGCATCTTTAAACTGGCCGGCCAACTCCAGGGCGCCCCGCACAGAGCGGTTGACGATCGAAATATGGCTAGCTCCTTTTGAGAGCAAATGCTGCACCAAAAGCCGCGACATTTTGCCAGCACCGATAATCGCAATTTTGCTGCTTGCTAAATGCTGACCCTTCATTTGAGCCAATTCTGCCGCCGCTGAACTGATCGAAACTGCACCGGTACCGATGCTAGTTTCCGTGCGAACTCGCTTCCCTGCTGTGAGAGCTTGCTTGAACAAGCGCTCTAAAATTCTGCCTACACCTTTGTACTGCTGGGCGAGTTTGTGAGTTTGTTTCACCTGAGCCAAAATTTGTCCTTCTCCGAGCACCAAACTGTCTAGCCCAGAAGCCACTCGCATCAAGTGCATCACCGCATCTTCGTGCAGTAAAATAAACAGGTGAGGGCGCAAAGACGGCAAAGGAACTTTACTGCATTCGGAAAGGAACTGAATAACCTCTCGCACACCAGGCTCCGACTCGCTGGTAACGATATAAATTTCTAAGCGGTTGCAAGTGCTGAGGATGGCAACCTCTTGAATGTGCGGGTAGCCGCGCAATTGGGCGATCGCCGCTTCAACTTTCTGTTCTGGAATGCTCAGTTTTTCGCGAACTTCAACCGGCGCTGTTTTGTGGCTGAGACCTACGACTGCAATATTCATATCTGTGATTTGTCACTATTTCTTTCTTAGTTGTTAACAGTCACCTGCTATTAGTTATTAGTTTATCGCTAATTGCTGATCATCGGTGACTGTTAACAGTTAACTGTTAATTGTTAACATTTAACTGTTAACAACTAACTAATCACTAATTCAATTGCAAAGATTTCGGCTGGTCAAACATATGGATTGTATCCACAAATCGAGCTGTTTTCGACTGAGAAGAAATTACCAAACTTTCAGTGCGAGCGCCGCCGCCAAAGAAGCGAACTCCATCCATCAGCGTTCCGGGGGTAATCCCGCAAGCTGCAAACAGAACTGTTTCTCCAGATGCCAGCTCTTCAGCATTGTAAATCTTGTCTGGGTCTGTGATGCCCATGTCTTTCAGGCGGGCAATATTGCTTTCTTTGCTTTCACCGATCAAACCAGTTTTGACAACAGCCGGATCGTAAATTAACTGCCCTTGGAAGTGACCGCCCAAGCAGCGCATTGCTGCTGCGGAAATCACGCCTTCGGGTGCTGCGCCAATACCCATAAGTGCGTGGATGTTGGAACCAGAAAACGCGCAAGAAATCGCTGCCGAAACGTCGCCGTCGCTGATCAGCCGAACTCTTGCACCCGCTTGCCGAATTTCATTAATTAAACCTTTGTGCCGATCGCGATCCATCACGACCACCACCAAATCTTCAATACTGCGGCCGAGGCAATCAGAGATAATATGGAGGTTTTGGGTTGGCGTCTTGCGAATATCTACATGATTCCTAGCAGCAGCAGGAGCAGCCAATTTGTTCATGTAGAAATCGGGAGCAGCAAACAAACCACCTTTTTCAGATATTGCCAAAACTGCCATCGAACCGTTTTGACCGTAAGCAACCAGGTTAGTACCTTCGCAGGGGTCAACAGCGATGTCAATTTCGATCAATTCATCTAGGTTGCAGATTTCTTTGGCATCTTCGCGGGTACAAATACCTACTTGTTCGCCGATGTAAAGCATGGGTGCGTCATCGCGTTCGCCTTCGCCGATCACGATGCGACCGCGCATATGAATTTTGTTCATGCGCTCCCGCATGGCTTCTACAGCCACTCTGTCGGCTTCATCTTTTTCGCCTTTGCCCATCAAGCGAGCGGAAGCGATTGCTGCCTGCTCAACTACTTCGATAATCTCTAAACCGATTACATTGTCCACGAACTAGATCCTCTCAACTTCTGATGCGTGCCTTGTGCTCTTTTGCACTCCCAGCAATCAAGTTTATCAGAGGCGGGGATCTGTGCGAGCGCAAGCAGTTGGTTAGTTTGTGTTAACTTTTGCTTCTTTGAGCCTGGGGCTGGAAAATCTGAGTCAAACAAGCTCAAGGAGCGATCGCCCCCATACTTCACTCTTGCTTGGGGGATCGCACAAAAAGCACGTCTGAGCGGGAACTCGCGGGTTTCCGGAGGTTCCGGGGGATCGATCGGCGGTTTCAGGCAACTTGTCATCCCGAGTGCCGTTAAAGGTTTTATGATTAGTTTGCGATCGCACGATTCATCAGGAACCCAGTTGCTGACCGGATTTATCGTTACTAAACCCAATATTTTAGTATAAACCGGGTTTTTGAGGGTCAGTCCTCATGATGGATGACAAATCAAAAGGACAGCCCAAAATCGGGACGCACTAGACTTTATAAGCAGGAAGCAATAAAAAATGATGATGAAAGCCCAAGATATTATGACCACAGATGTTGTTACCATTCGCGGTTCGGCAACTGTAGCTGAAGCGGTGGCGATGATGAACGAACTGTGTTTGCGCGCGTTAATTGTGGAACGCCGCCACGAACAAGACGCCTACGGAATTGTCACGGAAACGGATATTGTTTACAAAGTAACAGCCTACGGAGTAGACCCGCAGAAAGTCCGCGTCTTCGAGATTATGACCAAACCGTGCATCACGGTGAATCCCGACTTGGGCGTGGAATACGTGGCGAGGTTGTTCGCGAATACCCGAATCCGCCGAGCTCCGGTAATTAAAGACAAACTGCTGGGCATTATTTCAGTAACCGATATCTTGACAAAAAGCGATTTTGTCGAGAAGCCGAAAAGTGTTTTATTTGAGGAAGAAATCGAACGGGCGATCGGGGATGCCAGAACTATCTGTGCCGAGAAAGGCGCTACTTCTAGAGAGTGCGCGGTAGCGTGGGATATTGTAGAGGAAATGCAGGCTGAGGCTTCTCACCAGCGATCGATGAAGCTTGAGAAAACGGCTTTTGACGAGTATTGCGAGGAAAATCCCGAGGCGGCTGAAGCGCGGATGTACGAGAGTTAATTTAGTTATTAGTCATTAGTAATTAGTTATTAGTTATCAACTCTTATTTAAAGATTGATAACTAATAGCTAACAATCGGAAATAGCTGGTTTTCGGCCAGCCTCACGAAAAATAAAAATCTTAAGTGTTTGGCTCAGTCATACAAAACACGTTGAGCTTATTCCCATCAAGATCCCGAAAATATCCCGCATAGAACCCTGGCAACACGCCTCTTGGTCCCGCAGCTCCTTCATCCTTAGCTCCAAGTTCGATCGCTTTGTTATAAACTAAGTTGACTTTTTCTGGACTGTCAACTTGAAGAGCTATCATTACTCCATTGCCAACAGTTGCTGTGTTACCATCAAAGGGTTTTGTAATAGCAAGTGCTGGTCGATCGGGAGAAACGCTCCATGCGATAAATCCGTCGAATTCCATGAATCGTCGAGCGCCAATTTCAGCAAGCAAAGTATCATAAAACTTTGCTGCACTTTCAATATCGTTGCTACCGAGTGTAACGTATCCGATCATATTGTTTTCCCTGATTTTAAGATGAAGAAAAGTCTTTGAGAAAATAACCAGTGAGTTAAACTGTGGCTGATAGAACCAAAGCTACAACTCAAAAATTATCTTAGATTATAACCCACCCTATCTCGGTTTTGTCACTTCCAATGATTATAGTGAAAGCAAGTTTATTTGCCTGGTTTTACAGCAGGCGGTGCTTAATTATAGGTTTATTCTATGGGTTGAATGCACTCTGGACTGTCTTTAGTTGGACTGTTGACGATCGCACTCACCGCCTTTGCTTTCATGGCTTCGGAAGCATACGGCTTTAACAGCGGCAAAACATCCTGAGAATTTTTAACAGAAGGATCTAGCCACTGTTCCCAATCGCTGTCGGAGAGAATCACCGGCATTCGATCGTGCATCGGCTGCACTGTTTCGTTAGCAGCCGTAGTAATTATAGTGCAAGATACAATCTTTTCTGCTTCTGGAGATTCCCAATTTTCCCACAAACCGGCAAAAGCAAAAGGTTCGCCGTCTGCCTTTTGAAAATAGTGAGGCTGTTTGTTCTTTCCCTGCTGCTGCCATTCGTAGAAGCCGTCAGCGACTATCAAACACCGCCTGTGCTTGATGGCGCTGCGAAAAGCAGGTTTTTCGGCTACAGTTTCCGATCGCGCGTTAATCATGCGGCTGCCTATTTTGATGTCTTTTGCCCAACTGGGAATCAAACCCCAGCGCATAAATTGGAACTGTCGCTGGCTTTTTTCTGGTTCAACTGTTACTGTGGCAACTGATTGAGTTGGGGCGATGTTGTATCGCGGTTTGATATCGGGAACTGCCGACAGTTTGAAGAATTCGGCTATGATTTGACCTGAAGTAGTTAAAGTGTATCGTCCGCACATAATTTATAATTGGTATTAACAAAAAGGTAGATTGCGATTTACCGTTGGGCGGGGCGGGTTTTCGAGATTATTGGTGTTAGGCAAAGATGGTTTGAAAACCCCACCCTAAGAGACATTGCTAAATTGTGGAACATTCGCAGACAACCATTCGGCGCGCAACTTTTCAATCGCTAATTCTTTGAATTTAGCTTCTACTTCAATCCAAGGAGCTTGATAATAGCAATTAGGCATTTCTGTAATTAAATCACTGTGGCGCGGATCGGCAAAAAATTCTCTGCCATTCGATATGTGTACTAATTGCCATTCAGGAACAGACCAAGTTGTGCGGGCTGCTGCGAGCATTTCGGGAACGCTGGGATCGTCGTAAGTTTCTAAATGTTCGTGAATGACGTGGTGGTGGGCGTCAAAAACCATTGGTACGCCGGTATCGAGACAAACTTCTAAAATTTCCGAGGAACTGTAAGCGTATTCGTCATTTTCAAAGGTTAAGCGCGATCGAATGGATTCTGGCAAGTCGCGGATGACTGATTTGAGCTGCGAAGTGCGATCGCTCTTGCCGCCGTGAATGTTCATCAGTGCCTGGGGCGATCGGGGCTGTCCCAACATATCTAAAATTAAAGCATGAGTCGCAAGAATTTTAATGCTGTTTTCAACCACAGAAAGCTTGTCGGAACTCAGGACGACAAATTGATCCGGGTGGAGTACCAAGCGGATGCCCAAAGACAAAGCGCGATCGCCGGTATTCCGCAATTCCTCAGTCATGGAGTGTAGCACTGCTTCCCCCAAATCTGTATCTGCAAAAGGGAACAGTGCAGAAGTCATGCGGTAGAGCTTTATCTGATTAACAGAACAGAAGTCGATCGCTTTGTCAAGTCGTTTTAAGTTGTCTGCATAAAGCTCGCGCAATACCGTTTCTTGTTCAATTTCCGAAAGCTGTAAAAGTCGCTTCCGCGTGACAGTACGAAAGCGAACTGCATCAGAAGTCGTAATGCAGACTAATCCCAATTCCGGCAATTTGTCCTTTTCCAATACTTGATTAATCCCGCTCATTTATCAATAATTCCTAACTTGAATTTTAGGTTAAATAGTTTTGTCGTAAGGACTTTAGTCCTTTGTCGTGAAGCTGTAAGGTACTACTAAACCTGCCTAAAGAGTCCGGCAGAGATTGAAATCGCTGGCGGACTCTGGAAGTGCAAGATGTAATTAGTAGAAACCTAATTTTTATCAAACCTCTAATCAACCGCGTCGCAGATAGCATATCGATGCCAATTTAATCGATATAACTATTGCTGTTCTTCGCCAGACTCAGCCTCTTCGTCGGGCCGCGCGGTGGCAACAGGATTTTCCATTGCTTCGTTATGGAACGGATAACCGGATGTTTCTTGATTTAGCGGGTCAGCGGGTTGGTCAGCAGGGGATGTAATTTGACCGTTAGTGTTGGTATTGGGTTTTGTGGAAGAGCCTTTATGGCTGGCGTGACCGCTACTCATCTTTTTTTCCTCAATTAGGTTTATGGAACAATTTCTAGCTTAGACTTAGCTGCTGCGGGCGATCGCCTATCTTAAGTCAGAGATGTTGCTTAACTGTTGAGGATGCTATAGCACTCCTTGCATCAATTGTGAAATCTTTCTCTTCTCTTCTCAACATAGCCGTCAAGAAAGTCTTTGCGGTTCGTCGTTCACAAAAAAAGCCAGTTGCGCGTTTTCCGAATGGATAGCTATATCTCCTAATTTTCCCCCTTTCCCTTTTCCAATCAACTGCGCAAACGACCCGATCGCAGAATGCTAATAATCAACCAAAAACCCAAAAAACTCGCCGCCCCAAACAAACCAGTGCTCAGAAAAGATAGCTGAGAAGTTTGCGCGTTAGAAGAAATAATTGCAGCCCCTATAATCAGCGAACCCACAACAATACTAAAAGAAAGTCGGTTCGCAGAATCCCCCAGAGTGCGGCGTAGCGGATCGAGTTCTTTTAGTGTCAAGTTCCACTTCAAAGTTTCCGAAGTAACCCGGTCTAAAAGCACTTCCACCTGTCGCGGAGATTGCAAAGATAAGCTTTTCAGATCCAGGGCAGTTCTCAGCAGAGCTTGCACCGGGTCATCTCCTAATAACTGACGCCGAAACATATCGGTCATCAGCGGTTTCACCTGCTCTACAATATTAAACCGCGGATTAAAAGAGCGCGCCAGTCCTTCCAAATTAGCTAGAGTTTTTGCATACAAACCGAGATTGCTGGGCAGCCGAATTTTATTTTTGCGGGTGATTTCCAGCACCTCATAAAAAATTTCCGACAAGTTCATTTGCGACAAGCTCACATTGTAATACTTGCGGAGCATTCGAGCTAAATCGTTCTCTAGATTAACTAAACTTGTCGGCTGAGCAAATTCTGCCATTTCCAAAGTTAATTGAGCGCAGCGCTGAGCATCTAAATCGACAATTGACAGCAACATTTCTGTCAAATTTTGCTGAGTGCGCGGGTCTAATCTGCCGACCATGCCGCAGTCTAGCAGGGCTATCCGGCCATCTTTGAGATAAAATAAATTGCCGGGATGCGGGTCTGCGTGAAAGAATCCGTCGATGTACAACTGCTGGAAGAAAACGCGGCAAAGCAGCGTTGTAATTTCTTCGCGTTCGGCATTTACATCTCCTTTGTGGCGAATTCCTTGCAAATCGCCTAACAAAATCGGGACTCCGTTCAGCCACTCCATTACTAAAAGTTTTTTTGTAGTTAACTCCCAGTTAATTTCTGGTAGGACAACTTGTGTGGGGTCAAACCATTTACTTTTAGATAAATTGCGGCGCAGTTCGTCTGTGTAGCTGGCTTCTTGAATGAAGTCTAGTTCTGCACGCAGGGCGATCGCAAATTCTTCTGCTAAGGCGACAATATCGTATTGTTGACCGAAGTCTGTGAGCATCACAAGTTCTGCCAAACCTCGGAGCACGGCGATATCTTGTTCGATGACAATATCAATACCGGGGCGCTGAACTTTGAGGGCGACTTCGCGACCATCTTTTAAAGTAGCTTTGTGGGTTTGGGCGATCGAACCTGCGGCGACGGCTTCAGTGTTAAATTTGGCGAAGGTATTTTCGAGAGATTGTGTGAGTTCCTGGCGGACGATTGCTTCTACTTCCGACCACGGTACGGGCGGTACTTCCGCTTGCAGCGTGGAGAGTGTTTCGATGTAGGTGGCAGGTAAAAGGTCGGGACGGGTGCTCAGCAATTGCCCCAATTTGACAAAAACTGGGCCTAATTCGACGAGGATATTGCGGAGAACTGCTGGAGTTGGGAGACTGGGTGCGTCGGTTTTGCGACCGGTTAGGAGGCTTTTCATGTAGTCCCAACCGTTGCGGAAGACGACCTCTAGAATTTCTCCTTTGCGAGAAGTGTTTTGAACTAGGCTGAACAAGGGGCCTCCGGGTCGATCGGGTTTAAGGGCTATATAACTACTAGGATAGCGCTGTTGACCGGGCTGACCAGTGTCTTGGGGAATAACTTGGGCGAAATAGTGGGAATGGGCGTGAGAACTTTGGGGTGTGGGGGCGATCGATTTTTGGCTTTGGCATACTCCTCATCGTTTACACTCTTACAGCATTTGATAATCAGATACAGGTTGCTGATGAATATTTTTCTTATTTGTTGTTAGTTTGTGTAGCTAAAATCCTGTGCTACTTATAGTTATAAGAAATTGAATTGCACAGGATTGTCTATAGAATGGAAAAAATATTTTGCATTCCCTAGTTGTAAAATATATTGAAAAGATGTTGCCCTCTGTCGATTCCGCAGAGTGGAATAAGTTGATTGAGAAACAGCCTAAAGTATTTTTACCAGAAAGCGACTGGCGATTAAATAAAATCCCAATCAAGTGGGAACAATTGCGATATCCGATTTAGGCAGGATGGAAGAGCGAAGCCAGAAGCGGAGGTACTTTTCTAGTTCCTGAGATAGAACGTTAATCCCTTTTTCATAGGTCGTTTCTAGCAAATGTACAATTGCTTTGAGTCCCTTCCACGTCATATTTGCAGCCGAGTTGACCGCTTGCGGCTTCCCGTTAACTTTTGGGCTGCATCGAGGAATGTCGCGAATGATTGTATCACTCAGCATCTTCTGGCTTTTTTGCGATCTAAAAAAGAGGAGAGGCAATCGCCAATTGTGGCATTGCCTCTCCTCTTTTGGGCCTGGGACCTTATTTTTTCCCAAGTCCCCAACTATTAAGCGTTCCTAAAGAAGGATTAATCAATCAGTTGCGGCGTAGGAACTTGTGCATTAATCTGGGCCTGAGAAAACGAGGGTAGGGCCCAAGTTGTCTCACCCGCTTTAAAAACTTTAGCAGGGGCAACATTCAATTGAATACCACCCGTTGCTGGATTCGTTGTAGCAACTAGCTGCGTACCATCTACAACCTTAATAGCAACCGGTTCAGCCAAAGAAAGTGGCTCAGTCGCCGGGCCTAAAGTAGCTTGAGTCTCTGCTGGCAAGTAAATACCATCGCAATCCCAATCATCATCTGTAATCTCACCGGCTGCCAGGAAATAAAGTTGCGTCGGCGATTTTTTCTGCTTATTCGCATAAACTGCCAGCGTTTGCCCAGTTTGATTACGACACTGAGCCCGCTTTTTAGCAGTTTCGATCACGTACTTCTGCATTTGCAATTCTCCCAACCGCTGTTGGTACTGTTCAGGTGTATAACCCGCAGTCGAAGGATCGCTCTGAGCTGACAAAAGTTGATTCAATTCCTGTGTCACTTCCGCATAGTCAGCCCCCTTTGTGAAATCCTTGCCGGCCCAAGAAGGCTGAGCTACAGCTAAGTTTACGAAAAGCACTAAAGCCACCAGAATTACTTTGAAAAACTTGCTCATTTTTGTTGTCCTTTGTGTAAGAAATCAGAGTTTGTTCTTAGAAAACCCCTCCACTTTGCTGAAATTATAAATTATTTTTCAACTTCAGCAAAGTGGAGGAAACTTGAACCCTAGTTTACCTCAAATTTTTCGATTTTAGGTGCAGTCTCTAACGATTGATAACTGTCTTTAAGCAATATCAGCAGCCACAAGCAACTGATAGCTAAAGTAACTACCGTTAAATCGCGATTCTCTAGAGTATGGCTATCGAGCAGGATCAGCGTACCCAGACCCATTAGAACGAAGGGAACAAGGGAATTACCGTAGCGGACAAGTAGGGTCGCGATCGCGCTCATGCGAGTTAGTTGATACGCCACATAACACCAGACACCCACTAGCAAGAAAAAGACGCTCAGAATCACTAGCAGGCTATCCCAAGTGCAGTTGGCAAACAACGGGACATAAATCCCCACATTATCACCTCCATTAGCAAATGTAACCGCAGCTACACTATAAGTTTGTGGCGATAAAATACTAGCAAAGATAGTGGATGGAGGCGAATCTGTAGCTGTATTTTCATCATCCGCCTCTGTATCTCGATTAACCAGGCGGCTGACTCCAATGGCAATTGGTACTAACCCCAAGATCCCCACCCAAGGGCGCGGCACCATCATACAGCCAAAGAAGCTAGGAAGACTAAGCAGCACCAGTGCTGCGAAGCCAAGATATTGTCCTGTAACAATGTGTTGGCGCCGAAAAACAGCATTGACTTGGGAGAAAAACAGCAGCAAGATGACAATATCATCTAAATTTGTGGCGGTGAAAGCTGTAAAACCTGTGGAAATAGCGGTAATCAAGGGGTTCATATCTAACTGCCTAGATGGTGATGGTAGGATTGCTGGAAAAGTGCCGAAAATTAATTGATCTTGAGGAGTTTTATGTATTAAAAGTGTTACTTGACAGATTGGCTAAACTGACGCTCTCATTCACTGAGTAATAAAGTCGATTGTCACAGCTTGAAATAGGTTGACGCGGATACCGAATGTGTTAAGGGCTTTTGAGTAGGAAGTAAAATTGGCATCACTTCTGCATATTTAGATGAGTCAAATTTCGATTTAAATACTTGGGGAAGTAGGATGGGAACCTCAGGCTTCTGCTTCCGATCGGAAGCAGACGGCTTAGCTGCTTCATTACCTTCGGTAATTGCCTTAACGGGGGCTGGCATCACCATCACTTTGATGGGACTGACAGATGGCTGTTGCTGATTGAGCTTTTCCATTAAGTCAGGAATGTGGTGGCTTAATCGATCGATCTTTTCGTGCAGTAATACCACATCGTGAGCAGCTTTGAGATTAACTTGATGATTGTAGAGATTTTGTTCGCGTTCGTCATCCGACTGGCGGTTTTGACTCATTAACACAATCGGTGCAGTGTAAGCAGAGGCAAAAGAGAATACTAAGTTGAGCAGGATGAAGGGCTGCTGATCCCAGTGAGGAAGGCCCGGTGTCAGGTTCGCGCCCACCCACCCGGCGAGGACTACTGTCTGTCCAATCAAAAACGGCCACGAACCCACTTTCGCTGCTAGGGTATCTGCTAAATGCTGTCCGCGAGTTAAGGCTTTTTCCTCTGGTTTTTGAAGGGTAAGCTGTAAAGGCATTTGATGGCTGGCGGTTTTCACTTTTGGATTAACGCTTTTGGATTGAGTGGATTTCATGGCAAACCTCACGGGTGAAAGTCTAGTTGAAGCTGACTGGTTAATGTTCGCTGGCGTTTTTCTTTCATGGCTTTACTTTAGTCAACCTCGACTCATAAGAGCAAATGTTCTTTTTTATCAAATCAATCACTTCAATTTATAGGCTTGTTGCGAAATAGGAGAGAATAGGAAGAACGAGACAGGGTGAGGGGAAGGCTCAACATGGAACGTACGCGCTCACCTTGACCGATTCCTGCGGGCGATGACCGAATTAAACCAGAAAGCCTTGGATGCCCTCTTGCGGCGCCTTGCGCTGTATGAGCCGGCGCTTGTTCCAGCAACCCCGTCAGCGTGCCAGGGGAGGTGGACGTAAAGCGCGTTTACGCAGTTGGGGACTTGGGAAAAAATAAAGTCCCAGGCCCAATAGAGGAGAGGCAATGCCACCATTGGCGATTGCCTCTCCTAAAATCGCAAAAAAGCCAGAAGATACTGAGTGATGCAATGATTCGCGAGATTCCTCGATGCAGCCCAAAATTTAACGGGAAGTCGCAAACGAGATTTCATGGCGAAAGTCGCCCCAGACTACTTGCGAGGGTGATCCCGTCCAGCCGAGTTGATTTATAAAGTTGTATTTTATTCAAAATTAGGATTAGGAGGTTTTTTCAATGAAATGGCTAGTTTTACTAGAAGATGTTAAAAAGTCTGATTTTGACAATTTGTCGAACTTGCTGCGTTCATCAGATGAATTTAGCTTAATCACAGACAATAGTAAATATTACCTAACTTCTTCGCGCTGGGAATCACTAACGAATCACTCTGCTGTATATTGGGAAGCTACTAAACCTCTTCGAGACATAAGTGCTGTTGCAAGGATTAAATTTACAGATTTTCCACTTCTTAAGCCTGATATGATCTACGAAGTTGACGAAGAAGGTAAGCGTCATGGGTGGCGTGCGCTTTCAGCCACAATTAACGTTGGTTCAAGTTGTTCTGTTTCTATCCAACTAGAAGGCGGTCAAGATATAATCCCTATTTTAGAGTTTGACTCCTGGATGAAGCTGGCAGAAGAAGACGAGATAGTTAAAAATGTTTTCAGACAAATTACGGAGTTTGAACCTAACTGGATTAATCTTTACAAAGTTTATGAAATTGTCCAGAATGATGCTGGTAAAAAAAAGATTCAACAGTGGACTAAAAATAAGATTAGCCTATTCACGCATACTGCTAATAGTCAAAGGGCAATTGGTGATGATGCACGCCATGGTGTCGATAACAACAACAACGATCCACCAAAAGAACCTATGCCACTATCAGAAGCAAAGGCTTTAATTATGACTCTGCTAGAAAAATGGCTTCTGTGGAAGTGCGAACAACAAAAGTAGAATAGTAAAGTACGACACAGATTAAAAAACGAAATTCTGGATAAAGAGTGATTAATCCTTTGTATTCGCCTGCCCAATCTGTGCCGTACTTACATCACAACAAATCTTTCAACTTGTCATCTTCTCCCAACACCTTAATTACTTGTTTAATCTCCTGCGTCCTCTCTTTTTTCACAATCAAAGTCACATTGCCATCTCTGACAACTACCACATCTTCTAAACCAATGGTGACAATGACCTCATTCTCATCGGCTGCATAGAAAATCCCGCCTTTGGTGTCAATTCCGACGTGTTTTGCTAACTCCACATTGGGCTTGTCTCCTTGCAGCAAACGGCCGATCGCATTCCAATCTCCCAAATCGTCCCAGCTAAAGCCTACGGGCAGAACACAGGCTTTTTGCGTCTTCTCCATCAGCGCGTAATCGATGCTAATTTTGGGTAATTCTGAGTACGCCTGCGCGCCTTTTGCCTCCAAAGCTGCCATCATTTCCGGTACATGATTTCGCAATTCTGTCAAGACTGTTCCGACTCGAAATACAAAAATTCCGCCGTTCCAACTAAACTTGCCGCTGGCTACAAATTCTTCAGCAGTTGTGCGATCGGGCTTTTCCGTAAACCTCGCCACCCGATAGGCCGGAAAACCCCCAAAACTGCCAATTTCCTCGCCTTGTTCGATGTAGCCGTAACCAGTCGAAGCATAACTCGGTTTTACTCCCAAAGTGGCGATCGCATCCTGATTTCTCGCCAAATCAGCCGCCGCCTCCAAAGTCTTCTCAAACTCCTCCGGTTCCCCAATCCAGTGATCCGCCGGGAAAAAACCAACCACCGCATCCTCACCGTAACGCTTCGCAGTTTCTATAGCAGTCCAGGCCACCGCCGGCGCCGTATCCCGACCCTCTGGTTCCGCCAGCAAATTCTCAGGAGGCAGCAGCGGCAACTGTTCGCGGACTCCCGCCGCCAACATTTCCGACGTTACCACCCACAAATCGTCCCAACCGTTACCTAATGTTAATAGTCGATCGGCAGTTGCTTGCAGCAAACTCTTGCCGCTACCGTCGAGACTCAAAAACTGCTTGGGCCGCTGTTTGCGACTTAGTGGCCAGAAACGTTCGCCTTTACCGCCGGCGAGAATTACGGGAATTAAGGTTTTGGTCATGATTTGAAGTTAAACGGTTCTGATCTATTTTGCCTGAGACTTGAGGGATTGAAACGCTCGTGATATAATTGATCGAACTAATTAATTGTTGGCAGCGTGGCGTTAACGCGCTACGTTTTTTATTTAGTAGGGATTTTAAAAATGCCTAGGAGGGATTTTTGGTCATCTTGTCAATCCAATTAGCATAAAACGATACCCGCGTGTCGCCGGAAATTTCCCCGAAACTGCCATTGTCGTCAATTTTATCAATATCGGCGATGTTTGTTTTGAAAAATCCCCGATCGCTATAACCCCAAGAACTAATCCCCGCAATCTTCCCATCGACAAACGAAGGCCCGCCGGAATCTCCGCTAGCCGTAGCTATCTCATTTTTCCCCAAACCTCGATCGCGCAACTTCGGAAAATGCCTCCCCAAAGTATCCCGTTCCGCACTTCCATCGTCAAAATCAAAGATTAATTGACTTCCCAAAACCAAATCGGACATATCTGATTCTGTAGCATCTTTCAAAACATCAATTAAAGCATCATAGCGATTCTGTCCGCTATATCTTTTTGCCTCAGAATTAGAATTTTCATCTTGTCCCTTTGCACCTAAACCTATATATCCGTATCCCACCTTTGTCAATACTTTGCCGACTTCATTCTTGTTTCTATTTATATCGTACTGTTGAATACTTTTTGGTGCGACCCTTTTCAGTTTTAAAATAGCAATATCGTTGCCAACTTCTGACTCATAACCATTCCAACCCGGATGAATATAATAATTGCTAACAGAGATCCTAACTTCACCGCTAGGCAATTTAAAATTTGCTTTGATTGCCGTTTCTGCAGGAACCTTGACTCCGCCTCCGTTCAGACAGTGGGCGGCCGTGAGAACGTACAATCCTCCTGTTAGCAGCGAACCCGTACATTGAGTGGGTTCGAGATAGGCGACGCCTGTATATTGATTGAAAGCTAAAGGTTTGCGGGAACTGCTGTTACCAAAAGCACTAATTATTGCTCGCCCGATTTCTGCTGTTTCTAAAACTAACAATACAGTCAAAACAGCCATTAATAAAACTTTTATTGCTGACTTCATTTTTGAGGTTGAATTGATTGAATAGCTGTTATATTAAATCCGGTACTATGGGAATTAATGTTACATACAATCAGGAGACGGCAGCGCAGTTTTTATACAATTAATCCGGGTAGGAACACGGCAGTGCCGTGTCCTCTTATTGCAATATTTTACTTCGTCGACAATTCGACGTTAAGTTCGTTCACGACACGGCGTTTGCGCGGGAGTGATTTTTCTCTGGGCAGCAAGTCAAATACTTTCCGAAAAGCATCATCTACCTGTTCAAAGGGTATTTGTCCTTTCTCGTTAAAAACTACTTTTCCCGATTGGTCTAGAATGACAGTTTGAGGTACGTAACCTTCGTAGTAATGGCTCGGTTCGGTGAGTTTCGGTGACGGTTGCGGAGGCAAAGAGTCAACTGTTATAGGCATAAAATCGGCTTCGCGGCCGTAAAATTCCTGGAGTTGAGAGACGACGATCGCGTATTGCTTGGAGTCGCTGCTGTCGTCAGTGTAAAACACTAACAATACGGGTTTATTGCGTTTGAAAGAATCTGTGAGTTTGACTTTAGGAGGAACTAGGGAACCGTTGCCGGCGTAGAGGGCAAAGATTGTACCGTCATAGCGATCGTCTGTGAGAGTTGCGAAGGCTGGTGGCGTGCCGGTTAGCAGTATCAAGCTAAGTGCGATCGCCACTGTTAAAAGACTGGCTGACAAGATTCGCCGCAGCAAGCCCAGGCCAGAAGCAGCAGTAACAATTGATTTTTTTTTGTCAGGAAGTATCATAGGTTGTTGGCAGTTGCTGTATGCTGGCGAAATCCGATGCAAAAACTTTGATAATTTTATCACCCCAATGTAGGCAAATGTTGTTGAGTAGGTTAAAGTAGTTTCGGATCGACTATCATATTTTGCTTGTTGTAGCGATCGACACGGTGATTCTACTGACCGAAGAGAACTAGGGCGGGCTGGAAGTGTCCGCGCCACAATAAAATTTATTTTTGGTGGGGTGGGCTTCTAGCTTCCCAGAAGAGTGCAAGATCTTAGAGGATGTTTTAAAAGGGTCGTTTGACCTCATAGTTGGCACAAAGAAGCATCTAAGTACGGGCCCAAACCTTGATTTATCGTCTCAGTTAAGCCCAATCATCAGGGCTAAATTATACCTGACCAGACTTTTAAAACATCCTCTTAAATTCAACTGATTACTAGAAACTGATAACTGGGAATTCACAACTAATGATAGCTTTGCTTGAGGCACTCCTCGCCCAAACGCCCGCGGCTGATGTTGCCGGGCCCGCTCAAATCAATCTGGTGCAGGCGATTGTTTTAGGAATTGTACAAGGATTAACAGAGTTTTTGCCCATCAGCAGCAGCGCTCATTTGAAGGTAGTGCCGATCGCCCTAGGATGGGGCGATCCGGGGGTTGCTTATACTGCTGTTATTCAGTTGGGCAGCATTGTTGCAGTGCTTTGGTATTTCTGGAAAGACTTGACAAATATAACTTTTGGTGCTGTAGATGCCCTGGTGCGGCGCGACTACAAATCGCAAGAGTTTCGGATCGCATTGGGAATTGTTTTGGGAACAATACCTATAGTCTTTTTTGGGCTGCTAATCAAGGCATTGGTTCCAGATTTTGACAAGTCGCCACTCAGAAGTTTAGCCAGCATCGCGATTGCTTCGATAGTCATGTCGCTGCTGTTAGCAATAGCAGAAAAAACTGGCAGGCGCTCGCGCCCTTTTGAAAAGTTAACTGTCCCAGACGGCATTTTGATGGGATTAGCTGAAGCAATTGCATTGATTCCGGGGTGTTCGCGATCGGGTTCTACCCTAACAGCAGGATTGTTTATGGGATTAGAAAGACCCGCGGCCGCGCGGTTTTCTTTTTTATTGGGAATTCCGGCCATTACTCTGGCTGGATTAGTGGAATTGAAGGGTGCTTTGGGAGAAGGAATCGGCGATGCTGGAGTTGCAGCTTTTATAGTGGGAACGATTTCGGCATTTGTGTTTTCTTATTTGTCTATCGCGTGGCTGATGAAGTTCCTGCAAACTCAAAATACGTGGGTGTTTGTGTGGTATCGGCTGGCATTTGGCGTCGCCATTTTGACCGCTCTTGCAGGTGGGGCAGTGAACAATATTTAAAAAGTAAATCCGAGAGCAGTAGGAGCGACATAAGTCGCTCTGAACTCGGTAGAATTAAGAACTAGAACGCCGAATTACAAAATTATTATGAATGAAAGAAAGTCGGAAACCTCAACAGCCAGAGAATCTATTCATGCAGTCTAAAATAAACTTAGATCGGACGATTTAGATAAAATGTGCGCGCGTGCCGTTAAAGAGGAAGGCGAACGATTTGTCTGACCCCTTTTTTTCGTGAATTTGAGCTTACCACTTTTCTTTTATTTACACAGCTCATTCAGACGGGCTAGAGTAACAAAAAATACAAAAAAATTTAAACTATCTGATGCTGATAATGTTTAATTAGATCCTCAAATTTTTAAAGAAGTCGGGACTCTGGGTATTCTATTTTTTAGCGATTAGTAGTGCGATCGACCTTTGGGGAGTTTTTGCAGTTTATTGAAGTTTCCTCAGATTGTTAATGGCTTTTTCATAGTTACTCTGATCGCCTTGCTGCTGAAATAAATCTGCTGCTTTCTGAAAGTCTTGAATCGCCCCGGGTTTGTCTCCCTCTTTAGCGCGGGCAAGTCCCCGGCTCAAATAAGCACCGGCTAAGTTAGGATCGATTCGCAAAGCTGCGTTGTAATCGGCTACAGCACTTTGCGTGTCTCCTAAACGAAAGCGGGTAACGCCCCGGTTTAAGTAGGCACCGGCAAAGTTAGGATTAATTTGCAAAGCTGCGTTGTAATCGGCTACAGCACCCTGGCTGTCTCCTAAATCATCGCGGGCATTCCCCCGGTTGATGTACGCTTGCGCATATTTAGGATTGATTCGCAAAGCTTCGTTAAAATCGGCAAGTGCACCCTGGTTGTCTCCTGAAACATAACGGATATTCCCCCGGTGGTAATAAGCAAGAGCATCGTTAGGATTAATTTGTAAAACTTGGTTGAAATCCGCGATCGCACCTTCCTTGTCTCCTAAACTATAGCGGGCAAGTCCCCGGTTGCCGTAGGCTTGGGATAAGTTAGGATTAATTCGCACAGCTTCGTTGAAATCCGCTACAGCACCCTCGCTGTCTCCTAATTGAGAGCGCACCATTCCCCGGTTGTTGTAGGCAGAGGCATAGTTAGGATTAATTCGCAAAGCTTCGGTGTAATCGGCTACAGCACCCTTGTTGTCTCCCAAACGATAGCGGGTAACTCCCCGGTTGTAGTAGGCTGAGGTATCGTTGGGATTAATTCGTAAAGCTGCGTTGTAATCGGCGAGTGCACCTTGGCTGTCTCCTGAGTCATCGCGGGCATTTCCCCGGCTGATGTAGGCTTCTACATAGTTAGGATTAATTCGCAAAGCTTCGTTGAAATCGGCTACAGCACCCTTATTGTCTCCTAAAATATAGCGGGCATTTCCCCGGTTGTTGTAGGCTTCTGCATAATTAGGATTAAGCGCGATGGCTTGAGTGTAAGCGGCTATAGCGCCTTGATAATCTCCTTTTTCATATTTTTCCTCACCCTGAATAAAGAAATCCTCAGCTTTGGGCGCAGCCGCCGCAGACGCACTGCGAATCTTTACCCCTACATCCACTTGAGCTGATGCTAATAATCTCAAACTGGTATTAATCGGAATCCCCTGATTGAAAACTGGTTCTCCGTTCAGAATCCCAGTGCTAATATATTTGAGAGTACCGTTGCACAAAAAGCTATGATTCCCCGCACGGCTGGGTTGACAAAAGAGCGCTGTTGTGCTGGCAGAAACAACTAACCCTGTCAGGAGTCCCTTCAAAATTTTGAGTTTCATAAATACATATTTTTGATACATATTCTCTCACAGCTCAGATTAATTCACAACCCAGAACTGAGCCTGATTGTAAAGGCGATCGACTTTAGCAAACTATGTCAATACCGAAAAAAGGAACAAGAAAAATAATTGTTGATGGGCAGCCTTTCATCTGGCTAATCCGAAGACAAGCTACTTATACGCAATCATGCTACGCTGGCGGAAATATTCATGTTGGTGTCGAACACGCTGAAAAACAGGGTTCGGTGTTAGTTATCCTCACCGATCGACCTCATCCTCAATGTTTGGTGGATATTAACGAAGTGAAACCAGTAACACCCTCTGATGCAGCACAATGGATAGGGCAAGCGGTGCGACTCGGATGGCAGCCTCGGCGATCGGGAATCACTTTTAATGTGCAGATTGCAGGACTGTTTATGGAAAAAATATAATGCTGTTTATTCAGTAACCACACAAGTCAATTCTGTTAAAGACAATTCACTCGCCTAGGATGAATTTAGCGATCGCCCGATCGCCAAATTCAGCCTAGACAAGTTAAACTGTAAACATTCTCCGCTAGCCACATCCTAAACTATGACCGCACATCAGGAATCCATCATCGACCAGTTCACTCGTCAGGCAATTCCATTCTCTAAATTGTACGCTCACACAAATCAAGAGTCTCTGTACCTGCTCATAGAAATGGCGAGTGTTTCTGACAAAGACACAGTTCTAGATGTTGCTTGCGGCCCGGGTATTGTTGCTTGTGCTTTTGCTGCGGTTTCCAGTCGCGTTATTGGCATTGATTTAACACCAGCAATGATCGCACAAGCCCAGATTTTGGCACAGCAAAAAAACTTGACTAATCTCTCATGGCAGGAAGGCGATATCGAGATGCTACCATTTGCGGATGATAGTTTTTCCATTGTTCTGAGTCGTTACGCTTTCCATCATTTTTTGCGGCCAGATGTTGTGTTGTCGGAGATGGTTCGCGTGTGTCGTCCGGGCGGTCGAATTCTGATTGCTGATGTTGCGATGCCACCGGATAAAGTGAATGCTTATGACCGGATTGAGAAGTTGCGCGATCCATCTCATACTCGCGCCTTGACTCTGGAAGAGTTGCCCCAATTAGTCGCGAATGCCAATCTTCAAAATATCAACTTGGCATTTTACAAGGTAGAATTAGAGCTTGAACAGCAGTTAGCTGCTTCTTTCCCAAATCCCGGCGATGACAATAAGGTGCGACAAATTTTTAGAGAGGATATTGGTGTTGACAATCTGGGGGTTGGCGCACATGAACGAGGAAATGAAGTTCATTATGCGGTTCCGATCGCTGTGATTGTTGGCGAGAAAGCAAAGCTATAGTTAGCGGGAAATGGAATTAGGTAATGCCGATCGCAATTCAAGTGCTGCTGCTAATTCCTATAATGTGCGTCAAGCCAAGCTCCCGATCGCGATCGGCTAAAGTTTCCTTCATTCTTATGGCAATTTAAAAGTGTATAATTAAGTCTACTATGACAGGGAACTGCAATGACTATTCTTAAACCCCGTTATAAGCTGTTCAGCATTTAAATCACGTTCGCCAAATAATCAAAAGTGAGTAACAATTAAAAATCGAAAATTTTAAATGGAGGATTCACTATGACTGCACAAATTTAACAAGCTATCGATATTGGGCGTTGCTTAATCAGGGTATGAAAAAAGTAACTTGAAAATCCCGAAGTTTTGTGGATACTGGTTTCTCTGACTTGCATATTGAGCCAGTCATACCTTAAATCAGCAACGCCCAAAAATATATATCCTACACCAACCACCACGATTCGGCTTTCGCCGACACTAAGCGATGTCTACCGAAACATTAGTTAACTGGCTCGAATCGAGCACCGAATTAGGCATATTATCCCGCGAGATTTTACAGGCGATCGCGGGTGAAATGGAGATGACAACTTTTCCCCCTGGATTTCGAGTGGTAATAGAAGATACGCCCGTCACTAATCTCTATATCCTAGAACGAGGACAAGCCGATCGATACCACCGCAAACAACCGGGTTTAATGTGGGGGAGTAGTTTATTACCGGGGGCGATCGTCAATTTATCGGCCCTTCAACGATCGCAACCTGCGGATAGTCGAATTATTGCTCGGACAGAGTGTCAATTTTGGGTAATTAGTGCCGATCGCTGGCGTGGTTTGCTAGCAAGATATCCACGGATCGCCGAAGCCTACGCTCAACGTTTGGCGGCGAAATTAGAGCAGCTAGAAGCAGAAATTGCCTACGAACGAGAGCGTCAAAATGCCCTCCGCAGCTATCTAGTACCTAGGGCGAAACGAGGAGTCATTGGCAATAGTCGTTATGCAGTGAAATTGCGCCAACAAATTCGCACGGCATCGAGTGACAGCCGCTCGGTATTAATCTCTGGCGAACCTGGTTTAGAAAAAGATAATTTAGCTGCTTTAATTCATTTCGGTTCCCATCGCCGCAACGAGCCAATTATTCAGATTAAAAGTGCTTTACTTCAGAGCAATGGAGCAGAATTATTCGGGCGGTTGGGCGGCAAACCGGGGCTGTTGGAATGGTTGGGAGAAGGGACGTTAATTTTAAATGACGTGCAAGAATTACCCGCTCAATTATGCCCCCAAATTCAGCAATTATTAACCGAGGGAACCTATACGCCAGTTGTCAAGGAAGGACAAATACCGCGACCACCGCGTTCTAGTAAGGCCCGGATAATTTTAATCTCAGAAATTGTGCAGCCCAAGCTAGATAAGCTGACACAACACAAGATTAAAGTCCCATCCTTGCGGGTGCGAAAAACAGATTTAGAGGCACAAGTCAACTATTATCTCAATATCATTGGTCGCAAAAAGAAATTAGTCAAGCCCAAAGTTACACCGGAAGCAATTCGCCGCTTACAAGCCTACGATTTTCCAGGTAATTTGCAGGAATTGCAGGGAATGGTCGATCGCGCCTTAGTTCAAGCACAGGGGAGTAAGGTATTAACTGAAGAAGTGTTTTGGGCCCAGGCAGCGAAGAAACAAAAGTTTCGGGTGAATTTATTAAATATTTATCCAAAATTTCGGCAATTTTTACGGAGCGATTGGTATCCAGATCGCGTGAATTATTGGTTTACCACCTGGGTGTTTGCATTGGTGGTAATTATCCTGTTTGTTGCTCCCCAAGATCGACAACATAATTTTGCCCTAAATATCTTTTGGGCGTGGTGGTGGCCGTTAATTTTATTATTATTCCCCATCATCGGGCGATTGTGGTGTGCTTTTTGCCCTTTTATGATTTATGGGGAAATCGTCCAAAAACTATCGCTAAAAATTTTCCCTCGAACTCTCAATAAATGGCCGCGCCAACGAGCCGAAAAATGGGGTGGCTGGCTTCTATTTGGACTATTTACTCTGATATTTCTGTGGGAAGAGTTGTGGAATTTAGAAAATACCGCCTATTTATCCAGTTGTTTGTTGTTGCTCATCACCGCCGGAGCGGTAATTTTTTCCCTAATCTTCGAGAGGCGATTTTGGTGTCGTTATTTATGCCCGATCGGGGGAATGAATGGATTATTTGCTAAACTCTCAATTATCGAACTGCGCGCCCAACAAGGAACCTGCGCGGCGGAATGCAGCACCTACCAATGTTACAAAGGCGGCCCCGGCTTGGGGGAAGGATTAACTACTAATGGCTGTCCGATCTATTCCCATCCCGCCCAATTAACCGATAATAAAGATTGCGTGTTGTGCATGACTTGCTTGAAAGCTTGTCCGCATCGATCGGTAGAATTAAATCTGCGCCCTCCCGGCATCGAATTATGGACTACCCACGTTCCTCACAGTTATGAAGTTGCCCTGTTATTTCTATTATTAGGCGGTATTTATCTGCATCGCTTGCCGGAGATAAATAGTTGGTTGGGGCTGGGCATCAATTTAGAGCAATTTTTACCTCATTTAGGACTGTCGATCGCAGTGTTAATTATCCCGCCGATGATTCCCCTAATTGCCTACGCAATCATGCAGGCAATTTATCGATTGGGACAAGCAGAAACCATGCCATTTACAACCTACAAACCCCTCTCATTTGTCTCTCTCGCCTACGGTTATTTACCCTTAGTCTGGGGCGGTAGTTTGGCTCACTATTGGCGATTGGGTTTGCAGGAAGGCGGTCGAGTGATTCCTGTAGCTTTTGCCACTTTCGGACAAATTAGAGACGATTTACCGAGTTTTATTGGCGATCCAGCGGTGATTAGTTTCTTGCAAGGTTTAACTTTGATTGTATCATTATTAGTTACAATATTTGTGACTCAACAAATTGCCAAGCGCTCAATTAAATCTTTGATTCCACAACATTTAGCGAGTTTGTGCCTGATGCTGAGTTTGTGGTATGCGATCGTAGGAACCTGAGAGTGAGTAGGCGCGATATATTATTATTCCCGTGCAAAGCAGGACGATAATCAGCACAGATAGAGGACGCGGCACTGCCGTGTCCCTACCTCGCTCCATCGTTCTTACGGTGTACTTCATCAACATGGAATCTGCTGTATGTTACGCTCCTCTACTTTTAGTTTTGAGTTTTTTCTGACAATTTAAGATCGGACTTCGTGCTGACAGGTACAGGAAAACACCATTACAAAGATGCCACAGGAAATGAGTCCCACTTGACAAGAAAGGGCAAATTGCCCGATCGACAGTACGGAATGCAAGGGCTAATAGGAATAAACCTGTTGCTGCTAATAAAATGAATGGTTCGCGCTTTTGCTGTGGATAGTGATACAGTCCTAGTCCGATTCAGCTTTTTAAACTAAACTAAACCTGTATAATTGAGACAGGTGAATGGAAGATAGTACGAGGGTTATATTTACACATGAAAACCTCAAAAAACTCTGTAAAGAACTCAATTTCACCCAATAATTAATCCCGAACTTATGAGCGACTTATCAATCCGGCCCGCCCTGATCACCAAAGTTATCCCCGACAGCATCTGCGCCGAAATCGGATTTGAACCAGGAGACTCAATCGTCGCCGTCAACGGTCAAAAACCCCGCGACTTGATCGACTATCAATTCCTGTGCGCCGATGAATTTCTTGAACTAGAAGTTTTAGATGCCAAAGGCAAAAGTCACAAGTTAGAAATAGAAAAAGATTATGACGAAGACTTGGGAGTGGAATTTGAAACAGCTCTCTTCGATGGACTAATTCAGTGCAACAACCGCTGCCCTTTTTGCTTTATCGACCAGCAGCCTCCGGGAAAGCGCGAAACTTTGTATCTAAAAGATGATGACTACCGCCTCAGCTTTCTTTACGGTAGCTATCTCACTCTCACAAATCTGACTCAAAAAGAGTGGGACAGAATCGAACAAATGCGGCTTTCTCCTCTCTATGTTTCGGTGCACGCTACCGAACCGGAAGTGCGAATTAGGCTGTTAAAAAATCTCCGCGCTGGCAAGATTTTAGAACAAATCAAATGGTTTCAAGAACGCCGCTTGCAAATTCACGCTCAAGTAGTTGTTTGTCCCGGTATTAATGATAGCGAACATTTAGAACGCACTTTGTTAGATTTGGCAAAGTTTCATACCGGAAATAATCCCGCTGTAGCATCGGTGGCTGTAGTGCCCGTGGGTTTAACTCGCTTTCGCCCAGCGGAAGATGAACTGATCGCAGTTACTGCGGAAAAAGCGCGAGAAGTAATCGAGCAAGTGCAGAAAATTCAAGTGCTTTTGAGTAAAGGAAAGGGCGGCCCAAAGGCGAAAAAGCAGAATTCAAAATCGCGCTGTATTTGGCTGGCTGACGAGTGGTTTTTAATAGCTGGTTTAGATTTGCCGTCGGCTGCTGATTACGAAGATTATCCCCAAATTGGTAACGGTGTGGGTTCAATCCGCCAGTTTATCCAGCAGTTTGAAACGGCTTTTGAGAAGCTGCAACCGATGCAAGTCGAGCCTGCGCGAAAGTTGGTTTGGGTGGTGGGGAATGCTGTAGAAAAAGCTTTTGAGCCGATCGTACAACAACTAAACCAAATTCCCGGCTTGTCCGTCAACATGGCAGCACTGTGCAGCCGCTACTGGGGACAAACTATCACTGTCACGGGTTTGCTCACCGGGCAAGATTTGCTGGAAGCTTTGCAGGGGCGAGACTTGGGAGATGGCATCCTGCTGCCGTCGGTGATGCTAAAACAGGGGGAACCTCGTTTTCTCGACGACATGACTCTCGAACAGCTCGCCAGCTTGCTGAAAACCCGGATTTTGCCGGTTAGCGGAGTAGAGGAACTAATCTCGGCGGCGATCGGTCTGGCAACT
This sequence comes from Microcoleus sp. MOSTC5, assembly GCF_036701825.1. Taxonomy (NCBI): domain Bacteria; kingdom Bacillati; phylum Cyanobacteriota; class Cyanophyceae; order Oscillatoriales; family Microcoleaceae; genus Microcoleus; species Microcoleus sp. MOSTC5. The sequence continues at coordinate 139,109 of NZ_JAUBRK010000006.1, forward strand.
GCTGAAGTTAAATTCTAAATTTTGAATCGAACATTCAAAAGTTAAGATGAGTATGGTAATTGTGACTTGTAACCGTCGAGTTCAGGCTACAGACTAGAAACTTGAGACCTCAATCTTGCTCTAAAATTGTCTCTAGGATTGCAGAGTAATTAAAAAATTATGCGTGTTTTTCGTCAAATCATCGTAGTCGGAGTGGGCGCTGCAATTACTTTCAGCAACGCCGCACAGAGTGCTTCAGCACAGCCTCCGGCTCAATCTCAGGACAGTTTAGCCCTTAGCAATCAGCTCGAATTAGGGCAGAATGTTCGATCGACCTCGAACGCAGCGCCAGAATCAGCCTCAGATCCCGAACAGTCGATCGCCCTTAACCCGCCAACCTCCGAGTCTCAGCAGCAAGGGGGAGCGAAGATCGCATCAACTCCCCCAACCAAGCCCGAGCAAGCATCAAAGCCTCAACAGGCTGCTCCGGCTTCCCCATCAACTCTGTCTCAGGCAGGTTCGACACCTATAAGAGGTTTGGGACCGACAGACGCTCAGCAGCCTTCCCCGAGCCCTCTCAACAATGTTCCTGTGCCGAGTTCCCCGGTACAAATTATCCGGGGCACTCCGAACGAAAGTTTCCCCCCTCTCACTCCGAGGGGCATTTTAGACACCAACCCTCCGGCTTCCCTGGAACCCAACCCGAATCCGCTGCTGTTTCCGACAAACCCCGAGGATGTCAGGATCGAGCAAACAGAGTCAATTACCTTGCAGCAGGCGATCGACCTCGCCCGCCGCAACAGCCAAGTTTTGCAAATCGCCGGACAGCAAGTGGAACAAAGCAGATCCGCTTTGCGCGAACAGCAAGCTGCTCTGTATCCCGACCTGAATTTTCAAATGGACGCCAGCCGTTCTGTGAGTGCCGGCGGAGAACTCGGAATCCGGGCGACGCAGCGCCAGTTCAACTCTCGGGCTAACGGAACCGGGCAGCCCCCCCTCCAAGCCGGCACAAATTTCGGCAGCAACAGTCTCAACAGCACTTTGCAGTTGAGCTACAACATCGATTTGTTCGGAGGCAGGAACGCTAACATCCGCGCGGCAGAGGAACAGTTGCGCCTTCGGGAACTGGATGTGGAACGCCAAGCCGAGCAACTCCGCTTCGACACTGCTGAGGCTTACTACACCTTGCAAAACGCGGACGGACAAGTTGCCATCCGCCAAGCTTCGGTCAGAAATGCCCAGCAAAGTTTGCGGGATGCCGAAGCTTTGGAACGGGCCGGGGTGGGAACCCGGTTTGCTGTGTTGCAGGCTCAGGCAAATTTGGCTAACGAAGTGCAACAACTGTCAGTTGCCCGTCGCGATCAGCGAGTTGCCCAGCGGCGTCTGGCTGAGATTTTGAATATCAGCCAGTCGGCGAACTTGACAGCGGCTGACCCGGTAGAGCAAGCGGGCTCTTGGAGGCTGTCTTTGGAAGAGAGTATCGTGCAGGCTTTTAGGAATCGCCCCGAGTTGGAACAGCAGTTGGTGCAGAGGGATATCAGCAAGCAGCAGAGGCGATCGATTCAGGCGGGGCGTTTGCCTCAACTGAGCGTTGGGGGTAGTTACAACGTACTGGGACAAGACCCTGATAACCCGAACCCGTATGCTGCTCGCGGCTGGGCAGACGGGTATTCGATCCGGGCGAGTCTGACTTGGAGTATCTTCGACGGGGGCGCGGCGAACGCCAGGGCGAGACAGCGGGATGCTGAGATTACGATCGCCGAAAGTCGATTCGACCAACTCCGCAACCAGGTGCGTCGGGAAGTGGAACAAGCTTATTTTGGCTTGGAGTCGAGTTTTGAGAATATCGAAACTTCTGAGGCGGGAGTTTTGCAGTCAAGGGAAGCTCTGCGTCTGGCGAGACTGCGGTTTCAAGCTGGCGTGGGTACTCAGACGGATGTGATTCAGGCAGAAACTGATTTGACTAGGGCTGAGAGAAACCGCTTGTCAGCAATTGTCACCTACAACCTGGGGCTTTCGTCTCTTCAGCGGGCTGTGAGCAATCTTCCCACTAATAACCTCTCGGATGCTCCTTGAGATTGGGTTGGGACAATTCCCTACCCGATAGCTACGCACGCGCGTCCTTTAATCACCAAGGCAATTAGACATCGGGTATTAAACGTCCGACACATTAGTTAATATTTTGTAAGAGAGTTCCATGTCAACTGCGTTAAGGAATCGGCAATGGCCAATATCAAGTTTGTGAAGGAAAATCAGGAAGTCATCGCAGCAGACGGAGCGAATTTGAGGCTCAAAGCTCTAGAAAACCGCATCGATTTGTACACGTTTTCGGGAAAGATGATGAATTGCGGGGGCATAGGTCAATGCGGCACCTGCATTGTGGAAATTGTCGAGGGAAGTGAAAATCTGTCGCCCCGCACTGATTTTGAAAACCGCAAGCTCAAGAAAAAGCCCGAAAACTATCGGTTGGCTTGTCAAGCTACGGTCAACGGCGAGGTCAGCGTGAAGACTAAGCCGTGACTCTCAGAAGGCACAACGCTGAACGCTAGGGATGCTAGAGATGCAGAAGGAAAGAAAAATGCAAAATGCAAGAATTTTGTTTTTTTTTCCTATTTCACTGTATAATTACGCCTTTTTCTAGCTTAGGAAAAGAAACTTGGTTTCTACGACAAATTAAAGATTGGGCAGCGAGGCATCCAGGCAGAAACCGGGTTTCGACGCTTGTCCGCAAGCTCTCCTTCTGTCTTCGAGTTTGCCTTTTGCCTTTGAGTGATATCCTAGTTGTGTGTGTTTTTCCATTTTCCGATAGAGGCGAGCGTCTTCATGGAAGTTAACGATTTAGGGTTTGTGGCAACCATTCTTTTTGTATTGGTTCCCAGTGTTTTTCTAATCATTCTGTACATTCAAACAGCTAGCCGTCAAGGTAGAAAAGATTAGCAACTGCTGCTATTTCTGTCTGCCTTTGCTGCTTGCAAAAAAAAGCGCCAACAGCTTTTTGCTGAGGCGCTTTTTTTGTTAAATGTTGAGTGTTGGCTGCTAAGTGTTAACGATGAGAGTCTAGGCGACTGTGCGGGCTAGCAAGACGGGACAGTTGGCATAAACTCGCACGTAGTCTGATAGCGAATTTCCCAGGAGTCGATCGATATCCACAAAGCTTTTGGCAACGTTGGGCCGCCGATCCGGGGAACCGATCACCAACAAATCGGCATTCAAGTCGTCTGCAATCCGACAAATTTCTTCCCCTGGCTTGCCTGTAGCACTCACACAGCGGTAGCTAACTCCCATTTGTTTCGTTATTGCTACTGCTGGAGCCAATACCGAGTCTTTTTCAGCACTTGCTGTTGAATCTTCGGTGGATTTTCCCGTCAAATCTTTGGTGACGTGTACTAAAATTATCTCTCCGCCACTGACTCCTTTGACCAAAGATAGCGCAAGCTGCAATGACTGTTTGGCAGCTTCTGATTTGTCGATCGCCACCATGACGCGCTTGAGTTTTTTGACGTAGATGTCGTCTTTTACTAACAGCATTGGTCTGGATGTTAGCTGGAAAACGTACTGGCTGACTGAGTTTTCCAAAATCGATTGCAGCCGTCCGAGTCCCCGAGAACCCATAATTACTAAGTCGGATTTTTCTTCTTCTGCGACTTGGCAAACTGTTGTTTTCGGGTCTCCCTGTTTGAGCCGGGGATTGACTTTGCTGGGATCTATTTTCAAAGACTGGACTGCTTGTGCTAAAATCCTGCCTCCTTCTTCCAACTTCTCGGCCATGCCATCGGAAGTTACTTGGGGCGGCACGACGTGCAAGACGGTGACAGAGGTTTGTTGCAAGGAAGGGATGTCCATCAACATATTAAACATCTCTTCGCACAAGCCGCGACCGGCTACGGCTACTAAAATTTTTTCTATCATAGTTTTGGCGGTAAAAATAGTTGAGTTTTCTTGTGCGACGCTCTAACTAGGGCGTTGGTACTCGAGTTGCTTAATGTCAAGCATAAGCCTGAAGTTTGCTTTATGATTTGTAGAAATGTAGCGTTTTGGAACAATTTGTAACGTGTTAGAGAACGATCGAACTCAACCAGAACTCGCACCGACTGGTGCCATTCAAAATCGCCGCGGGATCGACTCTGAGGGCTGGTTTGAATATTTGGTGCGAGTGTACCCTCACCATACTGACTACAGCGGTGTGGTTTGGCACGGGACTTATCTGGCTTGGATGGAGGAAGCTAGGGTGGAAAGTTTGCGCTCTCTCGGCATCGAGTATGCAGACTGGGTGGCGCAGGGTTTGGAATTGCCCGTGGTGGAACTTTCGCTGCGCTACCACCGCTCTGTAAAAATGGGCCAATCTGTGGCAGTCAGAACGCGGATAGCTGCTAGCGAGGGTGTGCGGCTGCTTTGGGATTACGAAATTCGATCGGCTGATACTCAGGAGTTATATGTGACGGCACAGGTAACTTTGGTTGGTGTCGATCGCGACAAGGGCAAGATTATCCGCCAATTGCCGCCCGCGCTGAAGGAGGCTTTGACAAGGCTTTCTGTTAAACCTTCAACCTAAGCTGCTGTTAACTATACAAAATAGTTTGTGCAGCCCTAGTAAGTAGAGTGCGTGACTTTTGAGTCACTCCCTTCGCCGCCCAAATTTTATTTCGTCACGCACCCTACACAACAGCCTTCTGCCTTCATTGGAACTTTTAATAATGTCAAAAAAACTGGGATTACCAGAGCAAAATATTGAACTTCAACGCAATATTTTGGAGGATAATGAGTTAAAGTCTGCCTTAATAACTGAAGAAAAGACAAGTATTGTTTCTGGAAGCCCGGAAAATTTAAAAAATGGTGAATTAGCTGACAGTCAAGGTAAATTTGGGGCGATCGCATCGCTGTCGGCGGCGCTACTGGCTGTGTCGCTGGCTGCGATTTTTATGAGGTTGAGCGAACGGGAAATCAGCCCGAATGCTACTGTTTTTAACCGTTTGTGGATAGCAACTGTGGTATTTGGACTGTGGAACGGTGCGGGTGCTGCGCGTCGCCGAATGTCTGGGGCTGAAGTTGAAGGGCGATCGAACTACACTCTGCAAGATGTGATGCTGTTAACAGCAGTAGGCGTGGTTTCTTCTGCTTCTGTGGGTTTCTGGGCTTGGTCGCTGAGTCAGACTAATGTCGCTAATTCTACTGTACTGCGAAACTTAACTCCTTTATTTACTACTTTGGGGGGATGGCTGCTGTTGGGGCGGCGCTTTGACAACAGGTTTTTGGTGGGACTGGCGGTGGCTTTGTCCGGCGCAATTGCGATCGGCATGGACGATTTGCAAGCTGCGAGAGACAATTTTGCCGGTGACATTGCTGCTCTTTTATCGGCGATGTTTTATGCAGGAAATCTGCTAATTTCAGAACATTTGCGAACCAAGTTTCCGGCAACAACTATATTGATATGGCGATGTTTCATTGGCAGTATATTGGTTTTGCCACTGGTTCTGCTGGCGGGCGATCGAGTTTTCCCTTATTCTTGGCAGGGATGGCTGACTGTTATTGGTTTGGCGGTGATTTGCCAAGCTTTCGGTCAGGGACTGCTCATCCACAGTCTCGGTCGTTTGTCGTCGGGATTTGTAGCTTTTTTCCTGCTGCTAGAACCCGTAATTACCGCTATTATGGCTTGGGTGCTGTTTTCGGAAAGTTTGAGCTTGTTTAATTGGTTTGCTTTTTCTGTGGTTTTGGCTGGAATATATTTGGGAAAATCTAGCGATTCGGTCGCTCAAAAATGAAACACAAAGGAAAACATACTTAAATGAACCCAACATCAATTAGCATGAATCGCTGGCATTATGACTTTAGTTTGCTCCCTCAATATTTGGAGGTGCTGTTTGCTAAATTGCGGATTGCTGTAGTGTTCGGCGGCGACTGCGATCGCCCCGGATCAGTGATTTACAAAACTCACAATCCTCGCTCTTGGAAGAGTTACGAAGTCGTAGCCCGCGAGATTGCTAAAGCATTAGCAAAAATTGGCTTCAACCACGTCTTTGTCTTGCCAGACGACATGAAATTGCCGGAACAACTCAAACAAAAAAATATCCATTTAGTGTGGCTAAATACTGGCGGAGTCCAGGGCTATAATCCTGTTTGTCACACTCCCGCTTTGTTAGAAATGTTGGGAATGCCTTATGTCGGTCACAATCCTTTAAACAGTTCAACGTTAGATAACAAACACGCTTTTAAACGGGAATTGCAATCAGTTGGAATTAAAACTGCTCCTTTTATGACTTGGCATCCTTCTCAAGGGATTTTGCAGCCTCATTTGCATCAGCGTTTTGCCATTGCTTTTGGTGACTATCAAGGGCCGTTTGTTGTTAAACCAGTATCCGGCCGCGCTTCGCTGCACGTTCATTTTGTAGAAAAAGTTGAGGGTTTGTCTCAGGCCGTTTCGGAAGTTCACCGAGCAACTCACAATACTGCTTTAATTGAGAAGTATTTACCGGGACGAGAATTTTGTGTAGCGGTTTGCGGCTATGTTACTTATGCTAAAGGCAGATTTGATAAAAATACAAAACCCTTTGCTTTTTCGACGATCGAGCGGGTGCTAGCTCCTGACGAACGCATCTTTACTTCTATGGATCAAAAAGCGATTACGGCCGATCGAGGACGGTTGATGGGCGGTGAGGAAGCGGAACTCAAACAAAAGTTAATTGAGTTAGCTCGAAAAATTTATTGGGAGTTTAGTTTGAATAGTTTGGTGCGGATTGATGTCCGAAGTGATGCTGATGGCTCGCTTTATGTTTTGGAAGCAAATCCCAAACCGGATCTGAAACACCCAGGGGAAAATGTGACGAGTTTGGTGGTTTTAGGTTTGGGGGAATACGGGATGAGTTATAACGATTTAATTTTTAGTTTACTAGCGGATAGGTTGGATTATTTGCTGACTCAGCATATCGAGATTATTCCTCATATTGTGGATTTGCTGCATTAATCGGGCTTGCAGGGTGCGTATGGCGCACCTTACCTGTAAACAAAAGGTATTTGTCAATAAATATAAATTGTTGAACCAAGTTAATACAGGCTTGCAAGTTGTGATAGCTTTGAGTAAGATAGCGATTTGTTGATGTCCATTTTTTGGGCAAGCATCAAGATTAATCAATTTATATCAATTAGATACAACAAATGGAAGCATTACTTGTATTAATAGGATTTGGAGCTGGGGCCTTAGTCTGCTGGCTAATTTTGAATAAGCGAAATTCCCGCAATTTGGTGCGTATACAGGGTTCGGAGGAAGCCATCTCGAATTTGGAGGCTCAGTTGGATTCCAGGAATTTGGAATTGCGGCAAAAGATGGAGGATGAAAATCAGCTAAATTCTGAATTGTCCGAGTTGCAAAGTCGCTTGGAAACTGTGACTCGCGAGCAAGATTTTTTAAATAATCGAGTGTCGGAAATGGAAGAATTTTTGGGAGGAATTGCCCAGGAGCGATCGCAAATTGATTCTCTGATTGCTGAATTGCAGTTAGAAAATGCTCAACAAGCTGAGTCGCAGTTAGCAGAAGTGGCAGAACTTCAATATCAGTTAGAAGTTGCGGAGCAGGAGCGATCGCAGCTTAACGATCAATTGCTGGAAATGCAAGCAGAGTTAGAGGCGGTTGATGCAGAACGTTCTCAATTTCACGCTCTGCTGTCTGAATTTGAGAGTCAGTTGCAAACTGCTAGTCAAACCAGATTGCAGCTACAAAGCCAGTTGTTGGAAATTCAAATTAAGTTCGATCGCTCGATTGAAGAGGGGGAGGAACTTCAGTCTCAACTTTCGGGCGTGCAAGCTCAACAGGAAGTAGTCGAAAAAGAGCGATCGCAACTGCAATCGGAATTAGAAACAGCTAACAGAGAGCGATCGTACCTTTACTCTCAAATCTCGGAATTTCAAAATCAAATCTATATAGCTAATCAGGCTCAAAATCAACTGCAATCTCAAGTAGCGGAATTAGAAAATCATTTAGAAACCGTCTATCAAGAACGCTTGCAGCTAAATTCGCAGCTCTCCGAATTGCAAACAAACTCCCCAGCGGGCGAGAAAGAATCTCAAGAACTTGAAGTAGAGCCAAATTGACGAAAAATCAAAGATAGGACAAAAGTCCTCGCTACAAACTTTAGAATAGTTATGCCATGAGACATAATATTACTCCTAAATTCCTAACAATCGAGCTGGATTTTCCTTCATCATTAAATCTATTTCGCGTTGAGAAATGCCTTCCTCTAGCAATTTTTTTACAAATAACTTGTAGCCTTCTGCAGGTAAAGGATCGGGTTTTCTGCCCAAATCCGTGCTCATAACAAAATGCTCGGCTCCGATTAGTTTAATCGCTGCTGCCATCTTGCTAATAGAAACTTGATGCCAGTTTTTGTGTCCCTCATCAGCAGCATTTTCTCCCATCAAATCGTTAACAAATGCTAGTTCTAGAAAAGCTCCCATCTGGGCGGCTCTTTGCATATTTTCTAAGGACAAACCGGGTACATCTGCCATTGCGTGGGTAATCAGGATGTTCTTAATGTTGAGAAGGTTGGCTTCAGTGACAACCGCCATCACTTCTTCTGAGGAAATATGACCGGTTTCCAATACCAAATTCTCTTTTGCTACCATCTTCAACACCGCTGCTGTTTCCGGTAAAACATTGCCATTTTCCGCAACTTTAATCCCAATTCCCGACTTGTGAAAAACCTGCAAGTGATGCTCAGCATCAACCGTTGGCAGCCACACTATTTTACCGTATTTGCCACCGATGCGGTGCATTGCTTCTACAGCCTCGGGATTAATGCCACCCACAGCATAATTGAGAACGACTCCCCCGAAAACTTGGATTTCTGGTATTATTTTATTAACCAAAACTGCCCGCGCTGCGGTGCTGGCATAATGATTTTTCAATACAACAGCTTTCATGTGCGATCGCGCCGCTGACTTAGCTACCTCAAAATCGTCTAAGCTGCGGGGAATCACATCAGGAGAAGAATGGATGTGAAAGTCGATCGCACCTTCAATAATACTCTCTTGTGAGTTAGCAAACGGCGGATCTCCTAAAGCATACAGTGGCCAAGAAAAAGAAGAAAAACTTAGCCAAAATACCGCTGTTATTCTGATGATATAAACCGCCAAATAGTAAACCGCCGAATATAATTCGGGGCTACACAAACAAAGTCCGCCTGCGCGGACTGGAGAAGTGGAAATTTCAAGCAATTTATAAAAAAGATTTAACCGCATTTGCTAAATCTGCTGCATTCTCTTCGTGCATACCCAAAGAACCGGGAATAACTCGCGATTCAACACCCGGTAATTCCGTTAATGCTTCCATTTCAGCCTTGGATTTGGGCGGCGCATTTTCAGCAATTACAACCATCACCGGCACTGCTAACTGTTGAAATTGATCTGTAAATTCCGATCGCACTTTTGCCGGATCTAAACCACCAGTCACGAAGGCGGCGGAACCGTACCTAGCACCTGGTTTTTGCGTCACTTGCCATTTGCTTTGGATGAAATCAGGCGTGACTTTTGCAGCATCGACATAGACGTGGCGGCGGTACATGAGACTGAGAAATGACGGCGCAGTGTTCAGTTTGTAAAGGAATTGACCGATTAAGGGCGATCGTACTAATTCTCTCACGATTCCATGCCACCTGCTTTGCTGTTTGCTCATCGTCGGCAAAGGCCCGCGCCAAGTCGGCGCAGCTAACACAATCTTTGACCAAACATTGGGCTTTGATTGCGCTAATTGCATCGCATAACCCGCAGCGTGACCTGCTGCAACTACAGCAACCGGACTATTAAAAATTGCCTCAACAAAATCCTTGAGAAATTGATGGTATAATTGCGGTTGATAGTCGGTTCGCGGGCGATCAGATTCGCCAAAACCCGGCCAATCTAAGCTCACAACTTGAAATTTAGGAGCTAACAATTCTGCTAAAGGACGCATTTCTTCTCGCGTGGAAACCGTACTGAATGCCGGCAGCAACAATACAGGATTTCCCTGTCCTCTGGTTTCGTAAATAACTTTGATTTGGGTTTCTTTCCAATTCCACAGATATTCTTGAACTGCGGCGGGATAGTTGCCAGAACTTGATTTTGTTAAATCTGTAGTTTGAGTCATGGCTGTTTATTCTTTTAATTTGCTTCGGCTTGCTTGTTCAATTCACAAGCAAGTGCCTTGTTTTTCATCATTTGAAAAATGTTGTAAAATCCGTTAGCGCGGGAAGGTGTCAGACTCACATTCAATCCCGTGTCTTGAATAAAATCTGGGGTAATGCTGACAATTTCAGCAGGCGTTAATCCGCTCAAACCTTCCACCAGCAAGCCAACTAATCCTTTGACTAACTGAGCGTCTGAATCGCCTTGATACAAAACTTTTCCGTCTGCTAAATTTGCAGTAATATAAACTTGCGATACGCAGCCAGAAACTTTGTTTTCAGGCAGTTTGTCGCTTTCGGGAAATGCTGGGAGTCGCTTGGCATACCACAGCAGTTGTTCGTAGCGCTGTTTCGGATCGGAGTGTCGCTGAAAGCGCTGGACGATTTTAGCTAAGGCTGCGGGTAGCGCGGTGTTTGCGGACATGATTCCAAGTAGCAGTTTATTTTGCTAATATTATAAATTTTATTGTAGCAGCAGGTGTGTTCGATTTGCAACATCGGCGTTGCTCTGCACTCATCTGGTCGCGCTGAAGCCGTCTTCAGGTGAATGGGTTATTGTTATTGTAGTTAACGAGTTCGAGCATTCAAAACAGAGGAAATATGGTATTTAGTGCTGTTAACGAAGATTGGTGTCGAGTCGTAATGAACCGCGAAACGCGCAGCATAGTTAAAAGCTTGCAGCCCGATGGATTGAATGTATTAGAAATTTCTGGAAATAGTTGGGGTAATTGGGAGTCTTTCAAAAGCTATAAATCGCTCAAATATCCCGATTTTGATATTTGCGAGTCTTGCCTCGACGAAACATTTGATTTGATCGTTGCCGAGCAGATATTTGAACATTTACTTTGGCCTTACCGCGCAGGCAAAAATATATATAAAATGCTCAACAGCAACGGTTACTTTTTAATAACTACACCATTTTTAATTCGCATTCACGATTATCCTACAGACTGCTCTCGCTGGACAGAAACTGGCATCAAATACTTGCTTGCTGAATGCGGTTTTAATTTAGAAAACATTCAAACAGGAGCGTGGGGAAACCGAGCTTGTGTGGTGGCAAACTTTGCGAGGTGGGAACTTTACAATCCCTCCATTCATTCGCTAGCAAACGAGCCGGATTTTCCCTTGGTAGTTTGGGCGATCGCACAGAAATAACTCTGCAAAAAGGCTATTTATCTAAAAGCAAAGCGGTATAATATATTGTGAAAAAAATCTGGCTAAAATATCGAGTTTTTCAGGCAGTTGTATTCTTAGGATTGGGTTTGCTGTTAACCATCGCCCTTTCGCTTTCTTTTGGTGCGGTGCCGATGAGTGCCGATCAATTGTGGCAAGCATTTCTGCACCGAGGCGATGCTGTCAATCAAACTATTTTCTGGGAATTGCGTTTGCCCAGAGTTGCGGCCGCGCTGACGGTTGGTGCAGCTTTAGGAATGTCCGGGGCTTTGCTGCAAGGGTTGCTCCGCAACGGTTTAGCAGATCCTTTTGTATTAGGAATTTCGGCTGGTGCAGGGTTGGTTGCGATTACCATGCTGACTTTGGGAATATTTCAAACTTGGGTGCCTTTGGCGGCTTGGATAGGCGCTATTTTAACTTCGATGCTGGTCTACTTTTTGGGAAAAACTAAAACGGGGATTTCTGTTGAACGTTTAGTATTAGCTGGTGTGGCTGTGAGTTCTCTGTTTGGGGCAATACAAACTACGCTGCTGCTGTTAGCTGAAGACAGCCGCTTGCAAGCTGCTTTGAATTGGTTGATCGGCAGTTTGAACGGTCGCGGTTGGTCAGATTTGCAGGTTGCTGCACCTTATATTTTGGCTGCTTTGCTGTTAGGATGTTTTTTGGGGAGATCGATAAATTTGCTGGCTTTGGGCGACGATTTAGCTGTTGGTTTGGGGGTTTCGCTGGTACGATCGCGCTTGTTGATTGGGGGTGTTGCTACTTTGCTAGCTGCGAGTGCTGTCAGCATCGGCGGATTGATTGGTTTTGTGGGATTGGTTGTGCCTCACGGCGTGCGTTTGTTGGTTGGTAATGATTATCGGTTTGTGTTGCCGCTGAGTGCGATCGGCGGTGCTTGGGTGTTGACTTTTGCGGATTTTTTGGCTCGTTTGGGTGCGGTAGAATTGCCTGTGGGTACGGTTACGGCTTTGTTGGGTTCTCCGCTGTTTGTTTGGCTGCTTTATCGGCGTTCTAGTCAGTAGGGAAGAAGGAAGAAGGAAGTTCGGCAACGGATGATGTAACGGATGTAAAGGATAGAAGGAAGAAGGAAGAGGGAAGAAGGAAGACGCAAAATTAATTACCGATTACCGATTACCAATAACAAATAACAAATAACCAAATATAATGTCTTTAGAAATTCAAAATTTAACTGGGGGTTACGGCGAAGTTGCGATCGCCCACAACATTACTTTATCTTTGCAACCTGGTGAGTGGTTGAGTCTCATCGGTGCCAACGGTTCTGGTAAGTCTACTTTTTTGAAGTTAGTTAGCCGCATCCTAACTCCGCAGCAAGGAAGTGTGTTGCTTGATGGCAAAGCAATTCATACTCAACCTGCGGCTGTTGTCGCTCAAAAATTAGCGATTTTGCCGCAGCAGCAAACAGTGCCAGAAGGTTTGACGGTAAGGCAATTAGTTAGTTTGGGGCGTTCTCCTCATCAGGGTTGGTGGCAGTGGGAATTGAGCAAAGAAGATGCGGACAAGGTGGAAGTTGCGATCGCTCAAACTGGGATTGAGGAATTTCGCGATCGCCCCGTCGAACAACTCTCAGGAGGCGAACGCCAGCGCGCTTTCCTCGCCTTAGCTTTGGCTCAAAATCCGCAAGTTTTGCTATTAGATGAACCTACTACTTATTTAGATATTTGCTATCAGTTGCAATTGTTAGAGTTGCTTAACAAACTAAATTTAAAACAAAAATTGACGATTATTACAGTGCTGCATGAAATTAACCTAGCTGCTAGGTACAGTTCGCGGATTGCTATGTTAAATAAAGGAGAACTTTTTTGTGTAGGAACTCCTGCAGAAGTTTTAACTCCTGATAATTTAGCTGAGATTTTTGGCGTAGAAGCTATCATTTTAGAAACTTCTGTAGGCTTGCAGATTTGTGCGATCGCTCCTACTCTTCACACTTAATATTTTTATGATAAGTATAACCTTGCCCTAGCACTAAGTTCTCAATTTACTCATAATTATTTCTATTAACTGATTGCCGCAATCCGCTGTTCTATCTGAGTGCCACAGGCTTTAAACTATTACCTAGTCTTGATTCCCAAGGGTGGAATAAAACTTAAGAGATACTTAAAAAATTTGCATTCAGGCAACAAAGGCGGTTTTTTATACAAAATCTACCGTAAACTATTGATATTTAAATCATTAAGCGCTAAAGTGCGATCGAACTTCCCGTCAATTCTGTCTTTACCGCGCCTAAACTCGCTGTCACTCCAGCCTAAACTATGTACAAAACTTTGTTTTCTCGTACCGCTATCCTGCTGCTGAGTTTAGCATTTGCCGCTTGCTCCGCCGCAACTCCACCACAACTTCAGCAATCAACTCCTGCTGTTTCGCCATCAGCCAATCAACCACAAACAACTAACAGCGAATCTGTAGAAAAAGTTGTAGCTTTAACACCTTTAACCGCCGATATTATCCATCAACTCGACAAAACCAAACTTGTAGGAATTCCCGGCAGCAAATTAGTCAGCAGCAACTCCAAATTTACAGGAATTACCGCAGTCACTGGCGAACGCACCCCTCCCAATTTGGAAAAAATCATCGCATTGAAACCGGATTTGGTGGTAGGTGCGTCGGGATTTCACGACCAAACAATGCAAAAATTGCAGCAGCTTGGAATTAAAACTTTACTCACTCAAGTTGATAGCTGGAAATCCCTAGAAGAGTTAACAACCACTTTAGCTCAATCCCTCAATACGAATCCCGAACCCCTGTTAAAACGCTACCAAACATTTTTAGCAGACATCCCGAATCAAAAGCCCGCCACTTTAGTTTTGGTAAGCAGACAACCGATTTTATCGCCGAATCAAAGCAGTTGGGCTGGAGATTTGCTGGGTAAGTTTAACGTGAAAAATGTCGCAGCCCAATTGCAAGGAGATAGCCCCGTGCGAGGCTACGTGACGCTTTCAGCGGAAAAGGTTTTAGAGGCTAATCCCGAAGTAATCATTATAGTCGATCGGGGAGAAGGAATTTTAGACCAATTTAAATCTGATTCATTTTGGAATCAACTAACAGCCACAAAAAATAATCGAGTTTACGTTTTTGACTACTACGGATTGGTCAACCCAGGCAGTATCGAAAAAATTGAGCAAGCAACTGCTCAACTTAAACAAGTTCTAGCTAAAAAGTAGAGACCCGATTTTGAGAGATACAAAATCTCTAGAAATCATGGAACAAATTGACTGCAATTTCTCAAAAAGGAGAAAGCTAAAGGCACTCAAAAGCGCGCAGCGATCGGAAACCTGGTTTTTGAGCCTGATTCCCAATGCTGTCCGATCGATCGGCCTTACACCGGTAACAGCGGCACACCGCGCAACAGGCGCAGCGAATTGATACAAGCCGGGCAGTCGCAGCCAAACATCGCCACGGCGGCATCGCTTTCTTCTTCGGAAAAGTCCAGCATTGCCACCTGTTCGTCAGCAGGGCCCTGCCAACTGATTTTTGGTTGAGAATTAGCAGCAGCGGTTTTGGCGGGGAGGCGCACGCAAGTCAGGCGCTGAGTGTGGGGCGATCGCACGCACTTGGGCGAATCAGCCGATTGGCTTGGTGTTTCGCCAATTTGAGCGGGATTTGCGATCGCGCTTAAAGACATCACAGATCCAAACAGCGTTGGACTTACCAATAAAGTGAGGAGCAATCGATTCATTTGTCGTCCTTCAGAACTTCAACGTATACAGTAGCCGATTATCTGTTGCAATTCAACAATGTTTTCGTCCGACATCAGTACGATTTGCCGTTATTAAGGCTTAAAAGCCGCATATTTGCTACCAAAACCTTGAACAATTATCCGCCTATTGAAAACCAGCATTTTCTGATAAGTATCACCTTTGCTTCCCTGTTTAAGATTTGTTGCAATTTGAGTAAATTTAGATTGCGAGTGATAACAAATTCATCCTATGCGGGTAAACTGATTTCAGCAAGGACAACTCGCAGCAGCGGACAAGTTTACCTCAAAAATTAGGTGAGGAGTGATGAGTACAGTTTTAGTTGTGGAAGATTCCCGCAGCCAGCGCGAGTGCATTTCACATCAGTTGAGATGCAGCGGATTGAATGTAATTCAGGCATCTGACGGTGTGGAAGCGCTGGATAAAATTGAGAAAAATTGCCCCGATTTAGTATTATTAGATGTCATAATGCCCCGTTTAGACGGCTACGGCGTTTGCCGTTTAATTAAAGCTAATCCCGAAACTCGGAACATACCGGTGGTATTTTTAACAGGGAAGGGACAGCAGTTAGCTTTATTTTCCAGGTTCCAGGGCGATCGCGCCGAGGCTTATGTTAGCAAACCTTGGCAGCCGAGGGAACTTTTGGCAACGATCAAAAAAGTTTTGCTCAATGCCAATATTAAGTTCGATCGAGCTTCTGCTGACGCTTGGACTGAATACGGAATTTTAAATTTAAATACAGTCGAACTTTATCAAAGCCACGCCGATGCTTGGACAAAATACAGCCCCCAAATTATTAAATTGTACGATTCCAGCTTAGCAGCTTTCGAGCAAGCTTTGGCAATTGAACCGAGTCACTCGAATGCCAACAAGTATCGCAACCGAGTTCAGACAATCCGGGCAATTTTGAGGAAAAAATTAGAGCAAACTAAACCTTGCAAAGTCTGCGATTATTATTACGGTAGGGACGGGCTAAACTGTGCGGTTCATCCGGCTGGCCGCCCTCAAGAACTGTGTCGCGATTGGGAATTAAATTAAATAAACTTCAATGAAAACAAATAACCGGGCTAACTTGGAAAAGTTGCTGCAAGAAAGAAACGAACATCCCGAAAGAATGGCTGAAATTGATGAAAAAATTAATGCCACTTTCCGCAAAAATTACGCAATTTTAGTAATGGATATGTCGGGATTTTCGCGCACGACAGTCCGCTACGGAATCATTCATTTTTTGGCAATGATTCACCGGATGCACGGAATTGTCAAACCGATAATTTCCGAATGTGGCGGTACTGTAGTCAAGGAGGAAGCGGACAATATTTTTGCAGTATTTACCGATGTAAAATCGGCGGTGGAATCTGCGATCGACTCTGTGAAACAAACGGCGGCTGTTAACACGACACTGCCGCCGGAAATGGACATTCACCTCTGCATTGGTATTGGTTGCGGCGATGTTTTGATGCTGGAAGGAGAGGATATGTACGGTTCCGAATTTAATCTGGCATCGAAGCTGGGAGAGGATTTAGCGGAACGGGGAGAGATTTTGCTCACCTCAGCAGCCTTTGAAAATTTGGAAGGTGACAAGCAAGATTGGGAAAGAGTGGATTTTTCGATTTCGGGTTTGGAGTTGGTGGCATACAAACGGATACTGTCTGCTTAATTTATATATTCGCGATTAAAATCGCATTTACACAAACTTTCGTCCGCCTGCGCAGACTAAGAAATAAGTGGGATTTGCTATTACATGATTGACGATCGCCAAAATTGGCAACGTATGAATTTAGCTGCCATTCAACAGCGGCTGGCTTGGCTGCAACAACAGCCAGACAAAGTTATTTTTTGCAAAGATTCTGGTGTTCACTATGTTGCAGTCACAAAAGATCGATCGCACATTAAGCTATCTTTAGTAGAAAAAGTTAATTTGCATACAGATTTACTGCAATCTGTTTGCGATTTCAACA
Source organism: Microcoleus sp. MOSTC5 (assembly GCF_036701825.1). Lineage (NCBI taxonomy): Bacteria > Bacillati > Cyanobacteriota > Cyanophyceae > Oscillatoriales > Microcoleaceae > Microcoleus > Microcoleus sp. MOSTC5. The sequence goes on from NZ_JAUBRK010000006.1 coordinate 156,080, forward strand.
ATCCTTTACATCTAGTGTCTGAATATACTCAGGCGATGATGTTGGGTTTAGTGTGGCAAAACCAACCTCAAAGAATCTACATAGCTGGTTTTGGCGGCGGCAGAATTCCCTTAGTGTTGCACCACTATTTGCCCGAAACTGTTATAGAATGTGCGGATGTCGATCCGATCGCGATCGAAGCAGCTACACAGTGTTTTGGGGTGCAGTTGGACGATCGGCTGAGTGTGACAATTCAAGACGGCAGAGAGTATCTGGAACAGCAAAAACCCGATAAGCAGTACGATATCATCATGACCGACGTATTTTTTGGCAACGGCTACTTTCCGCACCGGCTGGCCACGAAAGAATTTTATCAACTCTGCGAAAAACGCTTGTCAAGTGAGGGAGTTGTGCTGGTAAATCTGTTGCAAAGAGATGAGTTTTATGCGGAAAAAATCAAGACTTTTCAAAGCGTGTTTTCTCAGGTGTACTTGTGTCCGTGGAAGGACATTAACAGCGTTTTGATTGGTACTAACAGCGCTATTTTAGAGAAAGACGAGATTGTTGCTAGGGCAAAATATTTGCAAGATGGCTATCAATTTTCATTTCCATTAACAGAGAGAGCACAGGAAGTAAAATTAGGTACAGAATTGGCGGAAGCTGTAGCTAATTTAGATCGAACTCAAATTTTGCATGACGATGCGCCGCCCCCTGGTTATTTTGATTGCTGGTTATTCTGATATTGATAATAATATCTCGCTTTTATCGAAGTTTCGATCCCCCTAAATCCCCCTTAAGAAGGGGGACTTTGAGTAAGTTCTTGTCCCCCCCTTTTTAAGGGGGGCTAGGGGGGATCGAGATGATGGTTACTCACACAGAATATTGATGCTACTTTTTTCCCAAATTTTCAGCATCGATCGCCGATCGAGAAAAAATTCTATAATCAACCCATATTCTAAAATCTATAATCAAATGGCGACACCAGTTGATTTTCCTAAATATCTGCAATTCCTGGTTGAGTCTTATAAAAAACAACAGCATCTCTACACCCTGACGGATTTACAGGTGGAGGTGGAGGTGGAAATTCCACCGGAGGATTCATCGCAACCTCCATCCGCAAAAAATAAACCAGAAACGAAAATCGATCGGCTGGAAGTGCTGGCGGGACTCCGCAAGTACGTGCAGCAGGGAAAAGTGCTGCTAGTGGGCAAGCCCGGTTCGGGAAAATCGACGGTTTTGCAGCGTTTTCGGTGGGAATTGGCACTAGAAGCGCTCAATGAGGGCGATCGACCGATTCCGGTGTTGGTGCAGTTGAGGAGCGATCGCTCGATTTTAGAAGCTATCTGTGCCGAATTTCGACAGGCAAAGCTGAGAGTTTGCCCGGAAGAGGTGGATGATTTGCTGCTGGATGGCAGGTTGCTGCTGTTGCTGGATGGCGTGAATGAGATGCCATCGCAACAAAGGCGGCAGGATTTGCAGCTATTCCACGACGACAATCCCGATACGGCGATGATTTTCACGACGCGGGATTTGGCGCTGGGCGGATCTTTGGGCATTGAGAAAAAGCTGGAGATGTGCGCGCTGACGGAACCGCAGATGCGGGAGTTTGTGCACAAGCATTTGCCGCAACATGGGGATTCGCTGCTGCGACAATTGGGCGATCGCCTGCGAGAGATTGCCGAAACGCCGTTACTACTGGAAATGATGTGTAAGGTGTTTAAAAATACCGGGAAAATTCCCCAGAGTAAGGGCGAGTTGTTTCAGGAGTTTGATCGCCAGTATGAGGAGTTTAAAGGCGGTGCGTGGGTTTCGGATGGTTTTCGGCGCTTCAAGTCGGAGGTTTTGCAGCAGTTGGCTTTTGTGATGTTGCAGGGCGACTCGCAGCGCCCCACGGATGGTTGGGTGGCGATTTCTCGCGATCTGGCTGAGGGGATTTTGGAGTGCTGGTTGCGCGATCGGGGGGTGCTGGATGCGCCAACCAAGGCGAAGGAGTGGCTAGAGGATTTGCTGGAGCACCATCTGTTGCAGGTGGCGGCAAAGCCGGAGGAAATTGAGTTTCATCACCAATTATTTCAGGAGTATTATGCGGGGCGGGCGTTGCTGAAACTGTTGGTTGAAAGGCATATTGATGCGATCGATGATGAACGGTTGCAGCATTTCTATTTGAATTATTTTAAATGGACGGAGCCTCTGGCGTTCATGCTGTCGTTGTTGCGGGATGAGGTGCAGGCGGTGCGGGTGGTGCGGCTGGCTTTGGAGGTGGATTTGATGTTGGGGGCGCGGCTGGCGGGGGAGGTGCAGCGGGAGTTTCAGAAGCGCACGGTTGGGTTGGTGGATGGGTTGGATGTGCCGGGGTGGTTGAAGGTTGGGCTTTTGGGGGAAGTGCGATCGGATGAGGCGATTCCGGGATTACTTAAACTCGTTGAACATTCAGACTCTCATGTGCGTAGTAGCGCGGCAGATGCCTTAGGCAAAATCGGTGACGATCGGGCGATTCCGCGATTACTTAAACTCGTTAAAGATTCAGACTATTCTGTGCGTTGGAGGGCGGCAGTTGCCTTAGACAAAATCGGTGACGGTCGGGCGATTCCGGGATTACTTAAACTCGTTGAACATTCAGACTCTTATGTGCGTAGTAGCGCGGCAGAGGCCTTAGGCAAAATCGGTGACGATCGGGCGATTCTGGGATTACTTAAACTCGTGGAAGATTCAGACTCTCATGTGCGTAGTAGCGCGGCAGATGCCTTAGGCAATATCGGTGACGATCGGGCGATTACGGGATTACTTAAACTCGTTAAAGATTCAGACTATTATGTGCGTAGGGTGGTGGCAGATGCCTTAGGCAAAATCGGTGACTATCGGGCGATTCCGGGATTACTTAAACTCGTTGAAGATTCAGACTATGATGTGCGTAGTAGCGCGGCAGATGCCTTAGGCAAAATCGGTGACTATCGGGCGATTCCGGGATTACTTAAACTCCTTGAAGATTCAGACGAAGATTCAGACTATGATGTGGGTAGTAGCGCGGCAGATGCTTTAGGCAAAATCGGTGACGTTCAGGCGATTCCGGGATTACTTAAACTCGTTGAACATTCAGACTTTTATGTGCGTTGGAGCGCGGCAGATGCTTTAGGCAAAATCGGTGACGAGCAGCCGATTCCGGCATTACTTAAACTCCTTGAAGATTCAGACTCTGATGTGCGTAAGATCGCGGCAGAGGCCTTAGGCAAAATCGGTCACGAGCAGGCGATTTCGGCATTACTTAAACTCCTTGAAGATTCAGACTATGATGTGCGTTGGAGGGCGGCAAATGCCTTAGGCAATATCGGTGGCGAGCAGGGGATTCCGGGATTACTTAAACTTGTTGAAGATTCAGACTCTGATGTGCGTAACATCGCGGCAGAGGCCTTAGGCAAAATTGGGGGCGAGCAGGGGATTCCGGGATTACTTAAACTTGTTGAAGATTCACGCTATGATGTGCGTAGGAACGCGGCAGAGGCCTTAGGCAAAATTGGTGGCGAGCGGGCGATTCCGGGATTACTTAAACTCGTTGAAGATTCAGACTCTTATGTGCGTATGATCGCAGTATATGCCTTAGGCAAAATCGGTGACGAGCAGACGATTCCGGGATTACTTAAACTCGTTGAAGATTCAGACTATGATGTGCGTTGGAGGGCGGCAGATGCCTTAGGCAAAATCGGTGACTATCGGGCGATTCCGGGATTACTTAAACTCGTTGAAGATTCAGACTCTTATGTGCGTAGGAGCGCGGCAGATGCCTTAGGCAAAATCGGTGACTATCGGGCGATTCCGGGATTACTTAAACTCGTTGAAGATTCAGACTC
>NZ_JAUBRK010000006.1:160003-188046 GCF_036701825.1 Microcoleus sp. MOSTC5
CGCGGCAGATGCCTTAGGCAAAATCGCTGACTATCGGGCGATTCCGGGATTACTTAAACTGGTTGAACATTCAGACTCTTATGTGCGTAGTAGCGCGGCAGATGCCTTAGGCAAAATCGCTGACTATCGGGCGATTCCGGGATTACTTAAACTGGTTGAACATTCAGACTATTCTGTGCCATTTCGCGCGGCAGATGCCTTAGGCGAAATCGCTAAGCAGCACGCAGAGAAAGTCGCCCCCCATCTCCCCCACCTCCTTACCTTAATCCCCTCCGAATCCGGCGAAAGAGTTCACTTCCTCATCCTCGCCATCCAAGCCGCCTGCAAATACTACCACTACCCGATACGTCACTTGTCCCTACTCCCGGAAAGTGGCAGGCATCCGGCGAATGTTTCTGCTAGCGTATACAACATACAATCTGTCAAGGAAGTCACCGTGATGTCAAACCAATCACCCATCTTTAACCAACCAAATCCCACCATCGGCGTTAACTATGCCGCTGAAAACAGCAATCCCAAGGTTATTCAAAAAATCGAAGCCGCCCAGCAATCCTCCCCTGAAGCTGCACTGAATGCAGTGGTGCAAATAATTCAGGCATTGGAAAAAAAGTATACCTATGTGCAAGACGAACAACAGGCACTCAATATTATTGATGCAGAATTTAAGGAAATCAAAGAGCAAAAACCTATCGAGTGGCAAAACCTAATCAGCCTCAAACGGCTTTACAACGGTGGCAAAAAAGCAGCCGTGAAAGTTGGCGAACACTTCGCCGAATCAAACCCCTGGGGCAAAGGACTTGTTGCCTTCATCGAAGGCGTATCCGAAGACGTGAAATAGCCAGCCAACCCAAAAGTTTGCTGAAATATTGCAACATTTTTAATAAGGCTTTCAGGGTGCGCGAGACGCCCACCCCAGAAGAAAATTTACTCTTTGTGGAACAGGCAAGATGCCTGTTCCTGACAGAGATGCAAGATGTAAAATAAAACAGCAGTAAGCTCTATGCAAACCGGAGGCTCAGAGCATGATTCAAAATCCCGCATACTATCAGATGGTGCTAGACACCTTGTGCACCGCCCTAGAGGATGCCCGACCCGCTGTCAGGGCGAAAGCAGCAGAAGCACTGGGAAAAATAGGAGATGTCGCCATCGCGCCCATATTAGTTAAAGCCTTCAAAGACACCTCGCCAGAAGTCCGTTCCAGCGTCATCCAAGCCCTCGGAAAACTGATACTAAATGAGGCTTAAATACTCGTTTCATTTCTTAGTCCCCCTCTGCTCGGACTTCGTTTGTGTAGACGCGATTTCAAGATCCGAGTAATCTTATCATTTCATACATTCAACCATCTGCTGTTCCAGCTTAGCTAACAATGTATCCACATCGGTCGCGGCTTCCTCAAAACAAACAGGAGGTTCAGGCTTAGGTTCAAAAAGAATCAACTTAATTTGACCTTCACCGATCGCCAAAATCGCCACTTCCTTCTCAGGCTTGTGAGCGTTCAACACACCTACAACTTCCTGAATATGACTTCTCACTTGACGGTTCAACTCCTCAACCGCCTCTTTCTTACAATACACAAAACGCGCAGTTTCTGCAATATCAATTGCTAAAATCTCCTCGCTTTCCTCTCCCCTTTCCAGAAATAGCCCCCAAGCCAAAGCAGCCAATTCATGTTGATTAGCTTTCACAAATTTATCTAATTTCCGGCTCCAGCTATTTTCGTTGGGTTTGGACTCAGGGCTATCAAATAGAAACATTTTCTCTTCTTGTTTGTATAAACTAATATTTTACAGTCAGTTGTCAGTTGTCAGTTGGCAGTTGTCATTAGTTAGAATTAAAATTACCAATTATATCATGTCTGGTTGATTCGCGATCGGATAATTTTCGATCTCGTAAGAGCGGGTTTTACCAACAATCTACCTGTCAAACTAATGATCTCATAAACCCGCCCCACTGATATAGTTATGATGCTACCAGACATGATATTAGCAATTACCAATTACCAATTCCCAATTACCCAAAACCGCTGCGTTTCTATCTTATACCAGATTGCACGCGCCAGAGCGCCGCATAAACTCCGTCCTGTTCGATAAGTTGTTCGTGCTGCCCCGACTCTACCACTAGCCCCTCTTCCATGACACAAATGCAATCGGCATTGCGGACAGTAGAAAGACGGTGGGCGATCGCAATTGTAGTGCGATTTTTGGTAATTCGTTCGAGCGATCGCTGAATTGCCGCCTCAGTCTCGTTATCCACCGCTGAAGTAGCTTCGTCAAGGATCAAAATCGGCGGATTCTTTAAAACAGCCCGTGCAATTGCTATTCGCTGCCGCTGCCCCCCCGACAATTTTTGACCGCGTTCCCCTACAATAGTGTTGTAACCGTCGGGCAATTGCGAAATAAACTCGTGAGCCTCCGCAATTTTAGCAGCATTTACTATCTCTCGATTGCTTGCCTCAAAACTGCCGTAAGCAATATTTTCTGCCACCGTACCGTGAAACAAAAACACATCTTGACTCACCAATCCGATCGCTCTGCGCAAATCTTTTAAATTCAGGTTATTTAATTCTATACCGTCGAGATAAATATTGCCGTACTGTACCTCGTACAGCCTCAAGATTAGTTTCACCAGCGTACTTTTTCCCGAACCAGTAGCGCCAACAATCGCAGTAGTTTTTCCGGCCGGCAGAGTCAGAGAAAAATACTGCAAAATCGGCTTTCTTTGATTGTAAGAAAAAGTAACATTTTTAAATTCCAACTCACCCTTAATCGAACTAACAGGCCGCCGAATATCACCCGTGTGAATTGCGATCGGAGTATCCAACAAATTCATCACCCGATTAGTAGAAGCCATTGCGCGCTGGTATTGATCCAGAGTATCTCCCAGGCGAGTCAGCGGCCACAGCAACCGCTGGGTCAAAAACACCAAAACGCTGTAAGTTCCCACAGACAACCGGCCCGCCACAACCTCCAAACCGCCCAGAAATAGCGTTGCAATAAAGCCCAAGAAAATTACCACCCGAATCAGCGGAATAAAAGCAGCCGAAAGTGCGATCGCCCGTCGGTTGCTTTGGCGGTAAGCTTGGCTTTGTGTTTCGATGCGCTGAATTTCATAATCTTCGGAAGTAAAACTTTTAATAGTAGTAATTCCCATCAAATTATTCGACAGTTGCCCGTTCAGAAAACTCACCTTTTCCCGAACATCAGCATAGAGAGGAGCGAGGCGATCTTGAAAGGCGATCGAACCCCAAATAATAAAAGGGATCGGCAGCATTGACAGCCCAGCAACGCCAGGAGATGCAGCAAAAAAAGCCGCGCCAATCACAACAACCGTTGTCATTACCTGAATCACCTCATTAGCGCCGTCGTCCAAAAAACGTTCGAGTTGATTGATATCATCGTTGAGAATAGAAATCAAACCGCCCGTGCTGCGTTCTTCAAAATAAGCTAATTCTAATTCCTGCAAATGGCTGTAAGCTTCCAGACGCAAATCGTGTTCGATATCCTGAGCTAAATTGCGCCACAAATAATCATAGGCATATTCAAAAACAGATTCCAAAGTCCAAACAATCGCGCTCAAAAGAGTGATAATTGCCAGTTGCCAAAAGACATCTTTGATGCCCCACTGAGCGAGGATAGAATCTTGCTGTTTCACCACTACATCAACGGCAATACCGATTAATGCTGGCGGCGCTAAATCGAAGAATTTATTCAGCAGCGAACAGATACTTGCCAGCCAAGCTTTCAGGCGGTAGCGGCGGCCGTACTTCAGCAGCCGCTTTAGGGGATGGACAGGTTTTGATGGATTTGGTGATGCTTGAAAATCATTCATAGGGCATGGGGCATCAGAAATAGGGCAGAGAATTAAAAATTAGTAGGGTGATCCGCGCGCACCTTACCCTTGTTTAATTTTTAATTCTCAAAAACCCCGTTCCTAGGCTTTAAACGTTAACACTGGCTTCATTTTAGCGACTACACCAACTATTTGCGCCTCAACCTGAACGTCAATTACTGGTTGAATTGGCTTGTAAGCTGCCGGTGCTTCTTCGATTCTGCGTTCTTCGCGCCAGGTAATGCAATCTACGCCGGTTAATCCCAAAGCGGAATCAGTTTTGTCAACACCTTCGCGGCTCATATCGAAGCGCGATCGCGCCCTTCCTGCACCGTGAGAAGCCGATCGCAAAAATCGATCGTTCCCCTTCCCAACCAGCAAATAAGACGGCGCGCCCATCGAACCCGGTACAATTACAGGCTGACCGGAATGTGCGGGACAAGCGCCTTTGCGCGTTACCCAGCCGGCACCTTCAGCTAAGGTGATATTGTGAGGCACATCGTATACTAAGGGAGCTTCGACATCGCCGAAAACTTGCCGCAAACGCAACCGCAGAAATTCTGCTAGCAGCAAACGGTTGATAAAACCGTAGTTAGCGGCTGTTGCTTCCGCTTGCAGGTAGCTGCTTACAAGTTCGGGATTTGCTGCCACAGACAGCGGAAAAAGCCGGGATTCAGGATGTTTCAGAGTTTTCGGCCAGGCTTCGCAAGCTCGATCGCGCCACATTCCGCCGATGTATTTGCCGACATTCCGCGAACCCGAGTGAACCATGAAAGCGATTTGTCCCGATCGCACACCCCAAGTATAAGCCGTAGCTCGATCGATAACTTCCTCAACCACTTGAATTTCCACAAAGTGATTGCCGCCGCCGATAGTACCTAAGCCGCCATCCCTGACTAAGCCGTCGTTTGGGACTAATTCTTCGGGAGCCCATTTGACACCGCCATTCATGGAACCGCCGAGGAAAGTGCGATCGCACTCTGACGCCAACTGCTCGAAATCCGAATTAGCCGCGCTGCCGGTTGGCTTGTCCCGCAAAACATCCAGCCATCCGGGAATCCCGTGTTGGAACATCGCGCCAGCAGTTTTTGCAGTCATGCTGACATCGCGAGTACCGAAGAAATAATCGCCTTTGAGCAATTCTACAAATCGATCGCGCTGACTGAGGAATTGTTCGATCGACAAATCCGCAACGTGTAACCGCATCCCGCAGTTGATATCGGAACCGACAGCCGCCGGAATCACCATTCCTGCTGTTTCTACAATAGAGCCGATCGCCACCCCCGAATCCCCCGGATGGAAATCTGGAGTAGCGCAAGCGCGGCAAACGCAGCCGCCTTGAGGGTGTCGAACATTCGCCAAATTTGCTAACTGTTTGAGCGCCTTTGCTTCCACAGGAAAATCCTCTGGGAGCAAAACTTCTGCTGTTTGAGCATCGGCATCTTGCCACTGTTCTTTTAGAGAACTATTGAGACAAATTGAGTAGACTTTATTGTCGTAACTAACATCAAGACCTTGCCGAGACAAAGCTCGCAAAAGCCTGTTCAAGTTTTTTGGCTGCTGCATAAATAGTCTGTTGCGGATTGCATAGCAACCCCCAAGAGTTGAAGAGATTTTTTAGGGAACAAAAGACTTGGGTTCAGCAGCCGCAATCTTTTTCAAGATAAGTTGAAAGGCAACTTGTCTAATGACTAAGTTTATGACATATCATTTTTGATATGTCAACCCTTTCATTGAATTTTTAATAAATATATATCATTTACCAAGCGGTGTCAGAAACCCGGTTTCTGCCTAGATAAATCGCATCCAAACCAAAGATTTTGCGAAGAAACCGGGTTTCTTGGGCCAGCGCCTCATCGAGCATTCCAGCCTTCATTGCAGGAAGTAGGGGCAATCCCGCGCGGTTGCCCATCCCCCCTTAAAGAAAATACCTAACCGTCGTCACCACCCGACTTCTTTTAGCCCGCAAAGCCGCTTTCAAAAAGAAAGCAGTTTGATTGTGCAGCAGTCCCTCCCACCAATTTCGCGTCACAAAAGCCGGAATGATCAGCGTTAAATATACTCCCGGTCGCTGCTCTTCAAACAAAGTCAAAAAGTGCGTCAAAGCCGAACCAACAGAACGGTAAGGCGATTCCAAAATTTCCAAAGGAATGTCTGACTGCAAATCTTGCCAAGCCGCTTGTAATTTTTCTCGATCGGTCAAACCAATATCTACGTGAACTGCCACAACTTCATCAGCAATTAAACGAGCGTAATCGAGGGCCTCGAAAGTTCCTCGGTGCAACTGCCCGATTAACACCACTGCCGGATGTGTCACCGTCTTAACTCTAGGTCTGCGAAGATAAGACCTCGGTTCTATTCCCTGAATGCTCAAGCGAGCCGCTACATAACGATAGTGCCGGTGAATAGCTAAAAATAGACTGACTACGATCGGAATAGTTACTACGACAACCCAAGCTCCCAAAAGGAATTTTGTAGCGAGAATTACAGCCAAAACTCCCGTTGTTGCCACTGCACCAATACCGTTCATCACAGCACTAACTTGCCAACCTTTACCTCGCTCCTTAAACCAGTGAATTACCATTCCCGATTGGGAAAGAGTAAAAGAAGTGAAAACTCCAACCGCATACAGGGGAAGCACGGCACTTGTATTGCCTTGAAAGATGATAATTAAAAGAGCAGCGCAGAAGCTTAGCAGATTAATGCCATTAGAATAAACCAGTCGATCGCCCAACAGCGACAACTGCCGGGGCAAGTACCCGTCCCGCGCCAAAAAATAACAAAGTCGCGGAAAATCAGCATAACTCGTATTCGCCGCCAACAGCAAAATTAACAGAGTTGCTGCCTGCAAATAGTAATAAAATATACCGACACCAAAAATCTGTTTTCCCAATACAGAAAGGAGCGTTTCATGTTCTGTAGGAATCACCTGATAAATATGAGCCAAGTAACTAATCCCCAAAAACATCGCTCCCAGAATTCCCCCCATATAGCTCAAAGTCAGGCGCGCATTCTTCCATTCAGGAGGCTTAAAAGCCAACACCCCGTCTGATATGGCTTCAACTCCAGTCAGGGCTGTACAGCCCGCCGCAAAAGCGCGCGCGAGCAGAAATAACCCCAAAGGTTCCTTAGCTGGAATATTTTGTAATGTCGGCATAACCTGACCTGTTGCTTGTTGGAATAAACCGCAGCCAATCAAAATAAAAATCCCAACGAGAAACGCATAGGTGGGAACCATAAATACATTGCCAGATTCCCGCAATCCCCTGAGATTGGCAAACATGATTAGGACAATAAAAAATAAGCACAGTTCAACTGTGTAGGGGTGCAGCGAGGGAACTGCTGAAGTCAAGGCTGCCACCCCAGCCGAAATACTGACTGTGACGGTGAGGATATAATCAATCATCAGCGAAGCTGCCGCGATCAAACCAGGATAAATACCTAAATTTTCTCGCGCCACAATGTAAGCGCCACCGCCGTTGGGGTACGCTTTAATTGTCTGTCGGTAAGACAGCGCCACGATCGCCAACAGTAAAATAATAATTCCAGAAATAGGCAGCGATAAACTCAAACTGCTACTCCCCGCTAGTAATAGCACGAGCAGAGTTTCTTGAGTAGCGTAGGCAACAGAAGAAAGTGCATCGGAAGCCAGAACAGCTAGTCCAGTAGCGTTGCTCAGCCGTTCATGAATAGATGCGCTGGTGGGGAGAGATTCACCCAGTAAAAATCTCTTGAGTCGAGAATAAGTGTACATTGAAACTCAATATATAGGCGTCCACAAATCATAATCGAGACGGGGACGGTTTTAAGTATTTTTTGGCCTATAAGTTGTAATTTTGTCTCGCTTGTTGAGTCAGCTTCAGCTTGTGTTCGAGAGCTTGCCAATTTTCGGCTTCGATATCGCTGATGAACTCGTCGAGACTGTCGCGGTAAATAGAGAGCGATCGCAACAATTCCTCTCGATTGTACTTTGCCACCATCACTCCCAGCTCGGGATTGCCGCCGCCAACGCGGCTCGTGTCCCGAAAACCCGAACTCGCCAAATGTTGGGCTAAATTAACAATATCCCGATCGCCCTCTCGATCGCAGGCAGCAACCAGCGTCGCGCTCGCCATCAGCGGCAAGTGAGAAATCCAAGCCACAGCTCGATCGTGCTCTTCCGGCTCACATCGGTAAACTTTAGCACCCAGCGATCGTGCAATCTCCTCAACCTTATCCACCGCAAGCGCCGGCGTTTGAGCAGTCGGCGTCACCACGTAAGGCCGGCCCACAAACAAATCCTTTACCGCCGCCTCAATCCCGCTTTCAGTATTCCCCGCCATCGGGTGTCCCCCCACAAAATTCGGCCACAGAGAAGACACAGCCTGCACTATGGGTGTTTTTACGGAACCGACATCAGTTACAATAGTATCAGGGGAAAGATAGGGCACCAACTCTCGGACGATCTGCTCGATCGACCCCAGCGGCGTGCAAATAAAAACCACATCGGCTGCTGCCATCAGAGACAGGTTGATGCTGGCTTCATTGACAACACCGCGAGCTTGCGCCCGATCGCAAGTCTGCTGCCGGCTCGAAACCCCAAAAACATTAAACCCGCGCGATCGCAAATCCAGCCCGATCGAGCCACCAATTAAACCCAGTCCTACAATACCGATATTCATAGCAATAAAATGGGGATATTTGATACGGTGCCGCCCCCATGACAGTCGAGGAACTCCTGAAAAAATATGCTGCCGGAGAAAGAAACTTTGCCGGAATCAACCTAACTGAGGCCAACCTCAGCGGTGTCAACTTGAGCGGAGCCAACCTCAAGGGTGCGAATCTGAGTGTAGCAAACCTGAGCGGTGCCAACCTCACCGGTGCCAATCTCACCGGTGCCAAACTCAACATCGCCAGACTCAGCGGCGCCCATCTCGGTGGCGCCGACCTCACCGACGCCGACCTCAACGTCGCCTACCTAGTGCGAGTTGACCTCAAAAAAGCCACACTCACAAGAGCCAAACTGATCAGAGCCGAGCTAATTCGAGCCGAGCTCAGCGGAGCCAACCTCAGCGAAGCCAACCTCAGCGGCGCCACCCTCACCGAAGCCACCCTCCGAGGAGCCAACCTCGCTCAAGCCAACCTTCGAGGCGCTCACCTCAGCGGCGCGTGCTTGACAGAAGCCAACCTCGAACAAGCCAACCTGCAAGGCGCCGACCTCAGCCGAGCCGACCTCAGCGGCGCCGACTTGCGAGGCACAGAACTGCGGCAAGCCAACCTCACTCAAGCCGTACTCAGCGGCGCCGACCTCAGCGGCGTCAATTTGCGCTGGGCCATCCTCAGCGGCTGCAATCTCCGCTGGGCCGACCTCAGCGAAGCCAAATTGAGCGGTGCCGACCTCAGCCGAGCCGACCTCTGCCACGCCAACTTGCTGAATGCCAGTTTAGTTCACGCCGACCTGTCAAATGCCTATCTGATCCGCGCCGACTGGATTGGAGCCGACTTAACCGGAGCCACCTTAACCGGAGCCAAACTCCACGCCGTTTCGCGGCTCGGCATCAAAACCGAAGGCATGACCTGCAAGTGGGTGGATCTCAGCCCCAACGGCGACCACAGCCAAATTTACTGGTTAAACTCTGGAGGAACCCACGAATTTTTTCACGAAACCTTGCCCACAGTTCGGATTGTGATTGACTCGCCCTTAGATCAAGGCGCTCATTTTGCCCTGGCTGCAACTTATTACCAAATTGCCCAACAATACCCCAGTTTAAGTCAGCCGCCCACGATCGAAGTCAGCTCCAGGCGCACCGTACTCGCCTTTAAAATGGACAGCGACGATAAATTATTTGCCACCGCTTACGTTGCCATCATTCCTTTTAACGACGCCGCCACAACTCAAAAAAACTTGATCGCTTTGATGAAAATGATTCAATCTCACGATGCAGGCAAACTTAACGTCAAAGAATCCAAACACGTCCAATTATGCAGCAAAGCTCTCAACCAAGCTATTAGCAAAGTAGACCAAATCAAAATTTCAAGTTCTTTTCCAAAAATCGGCGAAAGCATCAATTTTTTTCAGATTCCAACACAGATGATCTTAATTAATTCCCGCGACCAAAGACTCAGCGTATATCACCACCCAGCCTTCGGCAAGCGCTTGATTAAAAAATACGACCCGAACAACTCAACCTCTGCCAAGTTAGCCGAAACCACAAAATTGGCTCAAGCTAATATAAATACCATTTTGGATTTTATAAAAGGCTTCCACAATATAGATGTTTAGGCATATTGCATCAAGTTACAAAAAATGCTTATTCTAGTTTAAAGGTTGGCACAACAAAGCTTTGTTCTAGCTAACACATCAGGGAAATTGAAAAGCATGGATGCCGAAGAACTAATCACCAAATATGCAGCAGGAGAAAGAGACTTTACTGCCATCCTCCTTTGCGAGGCAAATCTCAGCAGGATCGATCTCAGCGGGGCTAATTTCAGTGAGGCAATCTTGAGCCTCACCAACATGAGCGGCACCAATCTATCAAACGCCAACATGAGAAAAGCCAAACTCAATGTTGCCAGACTCAGCGGTGCCAATCTCAACAAAGCCAACCTCAGCGGCGCTATCCTCAACGTGGCTAACTTGATTCGAGCCGACCTCCGCGAAGCCCAACTCGTCGAAGCTACAATGATCAGAGCCGAACTGATCCGAGCCGACCTCAGCAGTGCCAACTTGAGCGGTGCAAACCTCAGCGAAGCAGATTTGAGAGAAGCAACCCTCAGAGAAGCCAATCTAGAGCAAGCCGACCTCAGCGGAGCTCACCTCAGAGGCGCTTCCCTAACAGCAGCCAACTTGGAACGGGCCAACTTGCACAGAGCCGACCTCAGTAGGGCAGACTTGCGAGGAGTCAACCTCTGCAATGCCGAACTCAGACAAGCTAATCTTTCTCAGGCAAACCTCAGCGGCGCTGACTTGCGAGGCGCTAATCTCCGGTGGGCCGACCTCAGCGGGGCGAACCTGACCGGCGCTGACCTCGACGAAGCGAGATTGAGCGGGGCAAACTTGTACGGGGCAAATTTGAGCAATGTCAACCTGTTGAACGCTACTCTGGTACACGCGGATTTGACCCAAGCGAATTTGATTCACGCTGATTGGGTAGGCGCAGATTTGACGGGGGCGGCTCTGACGGGGGCAAAAATTTACGCGGTGTCCAGGTTTGGTGTGAAAGCAGATGACATTACCTGCGATTGGGTTGACCTCAGTCCTAACGGCGATCGCAGCCACATTCAGCGGTTTACTCCAGAAGAATCTCAAAGGTTTTTCAATGCTACACCCCCGACAGTTCAAATTATTGTCGATCGACCCCTAGACCCTGACGCTAACTTTATCCTCGCGGCTACCTACCGTCAGATTGCCCGTCAATACTCAGGTTTGAGCAATCCTCCCAGCATAGAAGTTAATTCCCGACGCACAATCATCTCATTTAGAATAGACCAAGACGAGCAACTATTTCCCACAGCATTCGTTGCCATTATTCCCTTTAGCGACGCGGCATTTACGCAGAAAAATCTCATTACTCTGATCAAGATGATTCAACCCCAACAAAGTGGTAATAACCTGGGCGTCAGAGTCTCAAATATGGTAGTGCAATTAAACGTAGCCCTGACCAAAACAATCAGAAAAATAGGGGAAATGAAAATTCAGCCGGTTCGCCTCGATCGCGAACCTATGTCTAATTTTTTCCAATCGCCTACCCAAACTGTACTGTCTAACTCCAGCGCCGAAAATTTGATGGTTCACTATCACCCAGACTTTGGCAGAAACTTGACCAATTTGCCGGAAGTCAACAAAACCTCTATCAGCCCTGCAATTAAAGCCCAAAGATTCACAACCCCGCCGCTAAATACAGTCGTTGAATTTGTCAAAAGCTTTTATCAGCTAGGCGATTAAATACTATAAATTAATTTGAGAGAATTTATATTCATGGTCTAAAAAAGTTACCGTAGTGCCCTTTCAGTCAGGTAAAAAAATGGAAGCTGATGAACTTCTCAAACGATTTGCAATCGTCAAAAGATACAAAGAAGGTGACAGAGATTTCACAGGAATCAACCTGAATGAAGCTAATCTCAGCCGCATCAACCTCAGCCAATCAATTTTAACGCGGGCTAGCTTATTTGTCACCAACATCAGCGGCGCTAACTTGAGCGAAGCTAACTTGAGCGAAGCTAACCTGAATGTGGCTAGACTCAGCAGCACCAATCTCTCGCGGGCAATCTTAAACGGGGCTAGTCTCAACGTAGCAAACTTAGTGAGAGCCGATTTAAGTGCAGCTCAATTAATCGGAGCATCCCTGATTAGAAGCGAATTAGTCCGCTGCGAACTCAGCAACACTAACTTCACCGGCGCAAACCTGACTGAAGCAGATTTAAGAGAGGTAAAATTGACGCAAGCTAACCTGTGCGGTGCTAATCTTTCCGGTGCAAATCTCAGAGGTGCTTCGGCTTCTTCAGCTAACTTTCAAGGAGCTAACTTGCACGGGGCGGATTTGACGAAAGCAGAACTTAACGGCGTCAATTTGAGCAATGCCGATATGAGACAAGCTTCTTTGCAGCAGGTGAATCTGTGCGGTGCCGATTTGAGCGGAGCTAATCTCAAATGGGCGGATTTGAGCGGAGCTAACCTTAACGGTGCAGATCTGAGCGATTCTAAATTCAGCGGAGCCAACCTCAACGGAGCAGATTTAAGAAATACTAATTTAGCAAATGCTAGTTTGGTTCACGCTGATTTGACAGAAACTAATTTGATTAATGCAGATTGGGTGGGCGCTGATTTGAGAGGAGCAAATTTAACAGGGGCAAAACTGTATTTGGTTCCCAGGTTTGGTATCATCGCAGATGATATTACTTGCCAGTGGGTTGACCTCAGCTCCGCCGGCGATCGCACTCAGATTCAAAAATTTAATTCGCCCTCAGAATCGAGAAAATTTTTAAATCGCACGCCCGGGTTAGTGCGAATTGTGGTAGATGCACTTTTAGACCACTCAGCCAACATCTTTTTAGCAACCGCTTACAGGGAAATAGCTCAACATTACCCGGCGATGAGCTGTCCTCCCAATATTGAAGTGGGCTACCGCCGGACAATTCTTACTTTTAGATTTGATAGCGACGAGCATTTATTTGCAGCAGCTTTTTTAGCGATTCTTCCTTTTAAGGATGCTGTACGAACTCAGGACAATATTGTGGCGATTGGCAAAACTATTGAAAGTCAAAACTTGGATAAAAAACGGATAGTGCAGTTGTGTAAAGCATTGAGTGCAGCGAGGGATAATTTAAATAAATTGATATATTTGCTTTCTACTATCCCAATCGTCGATCGGACAACTAAGTTTTTTGAGTCACCTACACAAACTATTTTAATTAGTTCGGGAGAGGAGAGCTTGACGGTGAATTCTCACGGGAATTTTGGGAAAGGAGGTGCAACTCATCAGCAGAGTATATTCAGTGTGCCTCTCGGTCAAAAAGTAGTTGATTTTCTGGCAAGTTTTGATTATGTTGAGTGAGGAATGTTAACAGTACAATCGATTGATTGAGGTAGAAGTCCACAACTCGCTGCTCCGCTTCCTGCGATCGAACTCCGAGCCGCACTGGCCGCATCATTTAACGATGGCGCGACTTGTGGCGCGGGCTTTGCGCTTGGGGCGCAGCGCTCTGATCCAAACGGGGCTTCCCGCTGGAGCTTACCGACAGCGGTATCGAGTCAGCTATTTGATGCCGATTTTGATGTGGCCGGAGCCTGTGATTTTAGTCGCGCCGAAACCGCTGCTGGAACATCTGCAGGCGGTGGAAATTCCGCGTTTGCAAGAGTGGTTGGAAACTGATAAGTCGATCGAGAATTATTCCGATAATCCCACTGGACGAGGATTGATGCTAGCAGATCCCGAGTCTTGGCTGGCGGCTCGCTTGGCTGTGGATTCGCCACTTCAGAGCAATATTCCGACAATTATCGACGGTGTGGATGACTTGGAAGTTTGGACGCGCGAGCAATTGACGGCGTGTTTGCAACCGGCTGACTGGAACGATTTAATGCAATCTCAGCCTTTGGAAGCCGATGCAATCCTCCAAGGGCGGGTAATGCTAACGCGGGCTTTCTTTCAGCATCCGGCAAAACCAGAGGAGTGCTATTTGCTGGAAACGGCAGAGCAAAATATTTTAAAGGGGCTGTTTGAAAGGATCGAACCGAATTCGCTGATTCCGGCTGCTTGGAGCAATTTTTGGCAGCGGTGGGAAGCAAACGGAAAACTGCGGTGGGCGCAAATTCATCGGGAGGCTGGCTCATTTTCTCTGTTCTGCGCGCCGGTTCAGGTGGCTGAGGTTTTGAGCAAAATTTGGGATTGTCAGCCTGTGGTGTTGATTGGGGGGGCGGTGGATGTGGAACCGAAGGCTCCGATCTTCCGGCAAATGCTGGGACTGCCAGAATTGACGAGCGTGAAGTTTTCGCCCGATCGACAAAGCGAATTAATTCAACTGTACATTCCCAACTGGCTGCCGCTGCCGAATACGCCGGAATTTCAGGGAGTTTTAATTGAAGAAATTCGGACTTTGCTGTTTATGAGCGCGTCGGTGGCGGGTTTAACGGTGCTGATTGTTGGTGATGTACCGCTGAAGGCTAGACTGGCAGCAATTTTGGCTGCTGAGTTCGGTTCTCGGGTGCAGGTAGAAAAAACAGATGTGGGCGAGAATGCGATTTTGGTGACTGGGTGGGAGTTTTGGCGGGAACATCAGGGGGAATTGAGCGCGCCTCACTTGCTGGCGATCGCAACTTTGCCATTGCCTTCTTTGGAGAATCCTTTGGTGACGGCGCGTGTGGCTTATTATAAGGAGCAGCGCAGGGATTGGTTTCGGTTGTATTTGCTGCCGGCGGCGCTCAATGAGTTGCAGCGGGCGATCGCGCCGGTGCGAGAACGTCAAGGGGTGGTGGCGATTTTCGACAGCAGGGTGATTCACCGCAGTTACGGACAGCAGGTTTTAGCGGCTTTGAGTCCTTTTGCGAGGATTGATTATTTGGATACGACTTGGTTGACGCAGGCTTGAGATGACCTGTTGGCGTATAATTTGGTTAGGTATCCAGTTGAAATCTAATTTAGCAGACAAAGATTATGGGCGAATCTAAGCGTCGCAAAGAGTCGATCGGCGACGAATACGGTAAAGAAGAACGCATCCTTCCCTGGCTGCCAATCACGAAAACCCAAAGCGAAGATTTTGTGAAGTGGACAAGTCGCGGAAGCTGGATGGGGATTAGCCTTTTGGTGGCTTGGTGGATTGTAGTGCGATTCGTCGGCCCAGCGGCGGGTTGGTGGGTAGTTGATTGATGCCAGACTCGACAAATGCCTGTATTCTTGGCATTGTGTCGAGTTTAACTCGGAAACAAGCTGCTGAATTTTTAGGAAAATTTTAGTTGCGAATTTGGAGTTAGTATGGTATGGTAATTATCTGCGGGCAATTAGCACAGTGGTAGCGCACTTCCTTCACACGGAAGGGGTCACAGGTTCAAATCCTGTATTGCCCATCTAAATTTATTCTCTTAATAGTTCTGACTCATTTAACCTAAGTCTAGCTTACTGATTTATTATTATTAATTTAGTGAAGTAGCTTCTTTGCAGTAGCATACTCAAAGTAAAAATCAAGGGAAGTTGTAGATATATACTTAGTTGTGTCTAATAGTTTTTTGATGGATTTTTTCTCACTCAAATCATCTATTAGGATTAAAAATTGCGGAAGGCTAAGAAACCAACAGTCATAGAATGGAAACTGTTCTTGTCTTGGATTTAAGCTTTTAAGGTGTTCATGTTGTTGTAAAAATATAGGAAGCTTTTTATTAATCTTTGACCTATTAATAACTTCCTTAGCGTTTGCTGAATCTGCATCAATACTACTTGTAGATAGCATTAGTTGTAGAAACTGAGACAAGAAATTGCGATCTTGAAATCCTCCAAAATCTAGTAGAGTAAGCGTAACTCTTTCAATAGAACGTCCATTCAGCTCTAATCTATATTTATTATTTGGTTCATTGTTCGGTGTAAGTTCTAAATATCCTTCTGAGCGTATTATAATTTCGTGCCATCCAAGTTGAATCTGAGAATCTAGAAGGCTACCGGCCAAATCCGCAAATATAGCAGCATCACATCCACCTTTAGCATTATTTGTTAATGGTTTCTTTTTGATTTCGATAAAGATGATGGTATCATCAGACTCAATAATAATATCGCATTCTCCCTGTTGCCTAGATGTTTTATATTTACGGCTATCTACGGAATAATCGCCATAACTATACTTGATATTTAGAGTTTGTAATTGCTCTTTGACAAATCTTTCAAGATAGTCTCCCATGTTGTTGTGAATATTATGTGGTATATTTATCTTGTTTAATGTATCTACAAGAGCTTCATAAAAAGCTGGAGAACACCAAGATCGATCCATCAATACATATTCACCTCTATCTAGTTTTAGCAAAGGCTTCAAGAAAAAAGTGTACTTTTTATCTCTAAAGTCAGTGGGTATTTTATATTCTGAATTAGCTTGATTATGAGAATGACAATAAATATCTAAAATTTTTTCAATTACTGTAATATCTAAATCAGGTAATTGATCTTTAACTTGTTCTGTAGTAAATATAATTAGAGATAATTTATCAACATCTATGTTAAGTATTGCTTCAGCCACTAAAATTGCTTGTTCAGGAATCCATCCTAACTGTACTTGAATTTTATTAATATCATCTACATTAATTAAACTAAATAAACCTCTCAAAATTCTTGGAACATCTGAGGGACGTAGTTGATTTAAGCAAAATATACTGTCATATACAGCGATTTCCTGCAAAAATTCTGATAAGTTGTCTAAGGTTTTAAAGTATAGTTGGAAAGAGTTATATGGTTGAACCTCAAAAACAGATGTAAAAATTGTGGCTAATTCTACCATCCGTTCCCAATTTTCTTCTGGATTGGGTGATAAAATCGGAGATTTTTCCAAGTGTTTTACACATAAATTAAAAAGATAACCTATAGGTATCTCAGGTTGGGTATTTTCATTATTATACGGGTTAAGTCTACGCACTAAATGATATCTTTCTTGTTCAGGATCGTACAATTTTTGTATTAGAGAAAATAAACGTCTTGCAATTTCCAGCCCACCCATTAAATGAATATCACATTCAATAGATCGTGCAATTTTTTCTTGTTCTGATTCCTCAATACAAATTTTGCCATCTTTCACTTCTAACTTATAACCATAATTTCTCAAAACCTTAGCTGAAGAAGCAACCGAAAATTGTCTTAGAAACAGTTGTCTCCAATATTCAATATCTAAACCATTACTTTCTCCGCATATAGCATAGTAATCCTTGACATTACGAATAGCTATACGCCACTCTTCTTCAGATTCAGACTCTAAAGGTAAAATTTGATCGTCCAGCTTGATTACCTCTAAAATTCTATTTAAAATCCTTAAATATGGCTGTAAAGGCTGATCGTCTAGAATAGAGCGTATAATTACTTGATCCCTTAATCTGTCAAGATATATTGCTTTTGATTTTCCTGGGACTAAATATCTTTTAATTTGAGCGTCAAGATGATTTATTATTTCAGATAGTGATAAACAAGTAGGATAGGAAATACTATAATGGTTATATAAAAATTCAATATCTTCTATATAATTATCGTTGAAACTTATACTAGCGTGTGTGGTGTCCACTAAATCTTTAAACTTTTGTTCTGATAACATTTTCACACCTAGGTTAATACTATTTGGATATTTTGCCGTTTCTCATACACATCATTGTACGTTCTAACGCCACCAGTTGCAAGTCCGTCACTGCTTCCCGATTGCGAATTGCTGCAATTGTCGGCTGAGTCTCGACAATCTCCAATACCTTTTCCTTAAGCTGCTGGCGGTGTTCCTCCTCGATAATTAGACAATTTTCAACAAGGCCAAATTCGCGTGAAGCGAAGCTATCCCGAAGGGAATCGCCCAAAACTTCCCTTTTGTACTACACATATGCTACACTAGCATTGTAGTTCGTGCCCCGCAGGAGGTTCGCTCATGGCAAATGCCAATGTTTCCCAAAATTTCAACTTAATCATCCCCGCAGGAACCCAAATTGTCACCAAAATAGAGGTCAAAAACCCCGCAGGCGACCAATCTTGGAAACCGGGATTAGTAGGCGTCATCGTTCAATCGCCTACGGACAATTCCCACGCATATTTAGTCAAACTCCCAGACGGAACACAAGTTAGTCTGCGGCGACACGAACTCAGTATCCGCAAGCAGTTTCAGAGCGAAGGATTGCACTCAGGAGGGGATTTTCTTGCAGAATACAACCTCTATGATTCTGTAATTTACCGCTGCATTGTTGGTTCGAGAGCTTACGGTCTTGATAACGAGCAATCCGATACAGACAGACGCGGGATTTACCTGCCGCCGGCAATACTTCATTGGTCGCTTTACGGAATTCCAGAACAATTGGAAAACAAGGAAAATCAGGAATGCTATTGGGAACTCCAAAAGTTTCTGGTTTTAGCACTAAAAGCTAATCCAAATGTGCTAGAATGTTTGTACACGCCTTTAGTAGAAACTGTTTCTCCTGTAGCACAAGAATTGCTGGAAATTCGGGAAATCTTTCTTTCTCAATTGGTTTATCAAACTTACAATAGCTACGTTTTGTCTCAATTTAAAAAAATGGAGCAAGACCTCCGCAATACCGGGGAAATTCGTTGGAAGCACGCGATGCACTTAATTCGCTTGTTGCTGTCAGGAATTACTGTACTCAAGGAGGGGTTTGTACCCGTTCGCGTGCAGGATTATCGATCGCAACTTTTATCTATCCGCAACCAAGAAGTATCCTGGGAAGAGGTGAATCGCTGGCGGTTGAGTTTGCACGGTGAGTTCGATCGCGCTTTTGCTGCAACTTCCTTACCAGAACGTCCTAATTACGAGAAAGCGAATCTGTTTTTGATTGAAGCGCGTAGAGGTGCGATCGAAATCGGATCTTGAAATCGCTTCTATACAAACAAAGCCCGCCTGCACGGACTCGAATAAATGACAGAATACATTTCCGATTTAGCCCAAATTATCTCCGTTCAACCTTATCCGCTGCTGTTTGCGACTGTCAGCGGTTCGCACTTATACGGCTTTCCTTCCGCAGATTCTGACTTCGACTTGCGGGGAGTACACATCTTACCGCTACCTAAAGTAATTGGACTGATTTCAGGAGAAGAAA
The DNA here is from genome assembly GCF_036701825.1 of Microcoleus sp. MOSTC5. Classification (NCBI taxonomy): domain Bacteria; kingdom Bacillati; phylum Cyanobacteriota; class Cyanophyceae; order Oscillatoriales; family Microcoleaceae; genus Microcoleus; species Microcoleus sp. MOSTC5. The sequence goes on from NZ_JAUBRK010000006.1 coordinate 179,079, forward strand.
CAATCGAAGTTTCTGAGGTTCGGGAGGGAATGGAACTAGATTTAGTAACTCACGACATTAAGAAATTTTTTGAGTTGCTGTTGAAGCGCAACGGCTACGTGCTAGAACAACTGTATTCGCCGCTCATAGTTTACAGTACAAAGGAACACGAGGAATTAAAGGATCTCGCCTCTGACTGCATTACCAAGCACCACAGCCACCACTATCTCGGTTTTGCTCAAACTCAATGGAAATTATTTGAGAAAGAACGCCCGCGTCGGGTTAAGCCGCTGCTGTACGTTTACCGGGTGTTGCTGGCTGGAATTCACTTGATGCAAACCGGGGAAGTCGAGGCGAATTTGGTGAAACTTAACGAGAAATTCCAATTGTCGTATATTCCTGATTTGATCGATCGCAAGCTGGCTGGGGAGGAAAAATCTGTGCTGGAAGATACAGATATAGAATTTTATCAGCAAGAGCGCGATCGGCTAATCAATATATTAGAAGAAGCAAGTTTTACAAGTCATTTGCCGTCAAATCCTAATGCAAAGGTTGCTCTTAGCGATTTTCTGGTAAAGGTGAGGATCTCCTCTCTAAGCTCTTCCACCTCTAATTAGCCATTTGGTGGAGCAAGGAGCCTATATATTAGTCGTTTGGTGCGCCGAAAAGCGCAGAACCTCCAGTCCAAAACGCATCAGTACCAAATAAACCGGGCTTTTAATCGCCAGTAAAAGCCCGAATGCAGTATATTCGTCTATCAAACCCGGTTTCAAAAGATTTACTTTTATAGGTTTCTGTTTGCTGGTTCGCTAAGGGCAGGTATGCTGAAATTTTGATACTCGGTAGCTTGTGGGTTTTTTCCTGGTATGTAGATATTCCAATTAACCCCGCCTAAATAGGTCTTGATATATGAAATCAAGGCGTGGATAAATACAACGATGCCCACCATTTCAAATAACTCTTCAAGGGTCGTTAATATCACGTAGGATAGACTCCCCGGGCCCGCTGTATAAACTATGTATCCCGCTAGCATTTCTACTCCGATGGCTCCTCCAATATAAAGAGCGCTTGCTGCGACAAACAATTTTCTTGTAGAAACCGGAAGGTGGAACAGAAACTTACTGTACGATAATAGAAATATCGCTACTAGAAAACCTATCGGCACAACCCAACTAAAGTAAAGAAATCCTGTAGCATTTATCAGGCTTCGCATCGGGTTAACAAGCTTTTCGTGCAATTGACTCAGTTCGTCTAAAGATAGATATAAAAAGATGAACGATAAAATTTTCCAGTGATGCTTGTAGCGACAACTATCCAAATTTTTCGCATAGGCGATCACACCCAGCAAGACAGAACTAAACAGCAATGCCAAAAATGAGTAGAAGGTTGGAATGTTCCCCTCGTAATCAACGTTGAATCCGTTTGCCAAGAAATCTCTAGACGGGTAATCCGGCAAGAAATACAAAGTCATCTGACTTAAGAAAGATAGTACAGCTAGACAGACCACCACTCGAAGCAGCAACTGGGTTACAGCTCCTGGATTTAGAGGAATTTGGAATTTCATTTTTTCTTAACCGTTCTCTTAACCTTTGGTTAAATGTATGTTATCAATAAAAATCTTTTTCCCGTATATCTACAGACATAGAAGACTCATTCTGGTGAAAGCGCTCTTTTGTTACCGTAAGATTACTGTAAGATTAAGGAATTTAGCAGACATCGATCGCCTTTAGTTTTATTGTTGTTATAGAAAAATGTTTTATTTCCAGAGGACTAAATTATATCTATCCGAAGATGAAGCTAAAATCCTTACTACGGTAGAGTAGATATCTAAATTAGATCGATGTCTGCCAGAAAAACTCGGCTTCAGGAAGCCGAGCTCCCTCATTATCAAGGATTGCTGCAATCAAAGGCGATCGCTGATTAATCGAGAGTGAAAACCATGAGATGAAATAAGAGATCGATCGAGTGATTCGCCGCCATTTGTTAACCTAGACTCCCCCCAGCGAGAGCAAAATATTTCCTTGTCAAAGTCAATTAGCTTTGAGTCAATTGCTTATTTCCCAAGTTTTCGCTGCTTTACTTATTTTTCGTACCTGCGCGGCGTGTAAACCCAAACATCTCCATATTTGCGGGGAATAATCCGAGTTTGACTCGAACCGACAATCACTAAAGTTCTCATGTCGGCGTCTTGCGGCTGGAATTCGCCGAGGGTGCAAACGCGCACAGATTGACCGGGCCGACCGAGGTTTCGCCCCAGTACGACGGGGGTTTTAGCATCGCGACTTTGCAACAAAATCTCGATCGCCCTGGAGAGTTGCCAAATCCGCTGTTTCGAGATCGGATTGTAAAATGCGATCGCGAAATCTGCGATCGCAGCGGCGGAAATCCGCTGTTCAATGACCTGCCAAGGCTTGAGAATATCCGAAAGCGAAATCACGCAAAAATCGTGTCCGAGGGGTGCTCCGATCGCAGCAGCGGTCGCCTGCATGGCTGAAATGCCCGGTGCCACCCGAATATCGATGCTCTGCCATTCGGGTTTGGCATCAAAGTCGATTGCCTCAAACACCGCTGCAGCCATCGCAAAAATCCCCGGATCTCCCGACGAAACCACAGCGACAGATTTGCCGGATGCTGCTAAATCTAGGGCAAAACGCGCCCGATCGATCTCTTCGCGGTTGTCGGAATCGTGGCGCTGTTGTCCTTCCCGCAGGGTTCCGGCTAAGTCGAGATAGAACTTGTAACCCACCCAATCCGTGGCTTCGCGCAGAATTTCTTTAACTTCCGGGGACATCCAGGGCGCGCCTCCGGGGCCGGTACCGACGATCGCCAGTTTGCCGCGGCTAACTCCGATCGCCCTAGCATCAAAGGGTTCGGCGGCGAGGGCGATCGCGCAATTCGCTGCGTTTGGGCGATCGTACTCGATTAAGTGACTGTTTGCACCGGCTGCTGTCAGGGCAATTTGTGCGGCCTTATTTTCGATGGATTCAATTGAGTCTAATTCGACAAGTTCGGACAGATTGAAAAAGCGGACGGGGACTTTAAAATATTGTGAAACTGCTTCAAGTGCCGGGTTTCCCATCTCCTCTTTTAATGCAAAAAATCCCGCAACGGAAGCTGGCGCTAAACCTGCTTTTTCCAAGACTTGCTGGACAAATGAAACCGCTATTTCCGGCTCAATATTTGATAGCTTGGTGAGTGCAACTGCCACAATTTGCGGATGGTAAACTAAACAATCGGGCGTTGGCGCAATTGCTTTTTCGGTGACGCGGATCGTCAATTTTGCGTCGGGGGCGATCGGCAAATTGCTCTCCGAAAGCCAGCTTGCAGCCCCTTCTAGGCGTACTTTTGCCCCGGCAAGCAAATTTGAAATAAAAGTTTTCGCGTCCTCTGGATTGGCCAAAGAATAGCCTTGGGGAGGACTCAGCAGCGCGGTGCGAAAGCGGATATCTCCGGTTGTGGTAATTGCAGGCTGTACGCCGAGGGCTGCTGCAATCTCTCTGGCCAAATCATTAACGCCGTGCAAACCGCCCAGCAGCGGTACGACGGCGCTTCCGTCTTCTGCGACGGCTAAAACTGGCGGTTCGGCGCGTTTGTCTGACAGCAGCGGGGCGAGGGTACGGATGATAATTCCGGCGGCGCAGATGGCGATAATGGGGGTTTCTGTGGCAAATAATTCCCGCAATGTTTCGCCGAAGTTGCTAAAGCTGATGTCTGTGTCGGAAGTGCGATCGATTAAACCGTAAATCTGGGAACCGGGGAAATGTGCGGAGATTTTTTTGGCGATCGGCTGGCTGTTTTGACCTAAGATAACAATTGCGGGAGGAACTCGATTCACGGTTGTAAATATGGCTGTGTTTGGATTGGTTTGATTATTTTAATCGGTGCTTACTTTAATAAGACATAGTTGATGAACCGCGAAGGCGCGAAGGAAGAACAAGAATTGAAGCAAGTAGTTTTTATGTTTTATTAGTGGCACAGGCATCTTGCCTGTGATTTTCTGCAATTAGTCTATCATTAAAAGAAGCAAATATTTCGAGGTAGGGCTGTGAAACGCATTGTTTTAATTGCAGGGTTTGAATCTTTTAATGCTGATTTGTACCGGAAAGCTGCCCAGTTAGCTGTTTCTGGGTGTCAGGGATTGGAAGTGCGGGTTTTTAGCGATCGCGCCCTCGCAGATGAACCCGATGCTGTAGCAGCCGCCCTCTCGAATGCTGATGTGTTTTTCGGGAGTTTGCTGTTTGATTACGATGCGGTAATGTGGCTGCGAGAAAGGGTGCAACATATCCCGATTCGCCTGGTTTTTGAGTCGGCTTTGGAATTGATGAGTCTTACTCAAATCGGCGCTTTTAAAATTGGCGACAAGCCGAAGGGAATGCCGAAGCCTGTTAAGTTTATTCTGGATAAGTTCAGCAACGGGCGAGAAGAAGATAAGCTGGCTGGTTATATCAGTTTTTTGAAGGTTGGGCCGAAGTTATTGAAATACGTGCCGGTGCAAAAAGTGCAAGATTTACGCAACTGGCTGATTATTTACGGTTACTGGAATGCGGGCGGCGCGGATAATGTTGTCTCGATGTTTTGGATTATTGCCGAAAAGTATTTGGGCCTGAAGGTTGCAGAAATTCCGCCGCCTGTGGAAACTCCTAATATGGGTTTATTGCATCCCGATTATAACGGTTATTTTGAATCGCCCCGGCAATATTTGGATTGGTATCTCGGTAATCAAAGTGCTAGGGGCGGGCAAGATGCCCGTTACAGAAAAGAGGCTAGACATCTTAATAGAAAGGGTTATAACGGGCATCTTGCCCGTTCCACAAAATTTGAGACTAATTTGTCTGAAAATTTAGACCGGGTTTCTAACGGGCAAGATGCCCGTTCCACAGAATTTGACACCAATTGGTGTCAAAATTCAGACATAGTAAAATCTCCAGTTGTGGGAATTTTGCTTTACCGCAAGCACGTTATCACCAAACAGCCTTATATTCCTCAATTAATCCGCTATTTTGAAGCGGCGGGAATTGTGCCTTTGCCGATTTTTATCAATGGTGTTGAAGGCCATGTGGCGGTGCGGGATTGGATGACGACTGCTGATGAAACTGCGCGGCGAAAACAAGGCAATATTGAAACTCTTTCGCTTTCTAAAGATGCTGTGGAAGTTGATGCGATTGTTTCTACTATTGGCTTTCCTTTGGTTGGCGGGCCTGCTGGTTCGATGGAGGGTGGAAGGCAGGTGGAAGTTGCTAAGCGCATTTTAACTGCTAAAAATGTACCTTATTTTGTGTCCGCACCTCTGCTGATTCAGGATATCCATTCTTGGACTCGTCAGGGGATTGGGGGTTTGCAAAGTGTGGTATTGTATGCTTTGCCTGAGTTGGATGGCGCGATCGATCCAGTGCCCCTCGGCGGTTTGGTGGGTGAGGATATTTATCTGGTGCCCGATCGCGCGAAACGCCTGACAAGTAGAATTAACAATTGGGTGAAACTGAGGCAAACTCCGCCATCTGAACGGAAAATTGCGATTATTCTCTACGGGTTTCCTCCCGGTTACGGTGCGGCTGGTACGGCTGCTTTATTAAATGTACCGAAATCGCTGCTAAATTTCCTGCACAAACTTCAAGCAGCAGGTTATACAGTTGGAGAAAATCCGGCTGACGGCGAGGAGTTAATTCGCAGGGTGAAAGAGGCGGATGAAGCTACTTGTGACGGGCAAGATGCCCGTACCACACAAGAGACTGTTAATGTCAAAACTTTAGAAAAATGGCTTGGCTATCTGTTAACAAGTCGCATCGAAAAACAGTGGAAATCTTTAACTGGTACGGGCATTAAGACAGACGGCGACGAGTTCCAAATCGGCGGCATTCAACTGGGGAATGTTTGGATAGGTTTGCAGCCGCCGCTGGGAATTTCGGGCGATCCGATGCGCTTAATGTTCGATCGCGATTTGACGCCTCACCCTCAATACGCTGCTTTTTACAAGTGGCTGCAAAATGATTATCAAGCTGATGCTGTGGTTCACTTCGGAATGCACGGCACTGTGGAATGGTTGCCGGGATCTCCTCTGGGAAATACTGGCTATTCTTGGTCGGATATTCTGTTGGGAAGTTTGCCCAATCTTTATATCTACGCCGCCAACAATCCCTCGGAATCTATGTTAGCAAAACGGCGCGGTTACGGTGTTTTGATTTCTCACAACGTGCCGCCGTACGGCCGCGCTGGCTTGTACAAGGAATTAATGGCTTTGCGGGATTTGATTGCGGAATATCGGGAAGATACGGCAAAGAATTATGTGCTGAAAGAGGCGATTTGCCAGAAGATTTTAGATAGCGGTTTGGAGGCAGACTGTCCGTTTGAGGATGCTCAAAAATTGGGGATTGCTTTTAGTTTTGAGAATGTGGGAATGTTCAGTGCTGATGCTTTTAACCGCTATTTGGTGAAGCTGTACGAGTATTTGCAGGTGGTGGAATCTCGCTTGTTTTCTTCGGGTTTGCACGTTCTCGGGGAACCGCCTAATTCTGAGGAAATGACCTCTTATCTTGAGGCTTATTTTGGGGATAGGTTGTCACAGGAACAGGTAAAAGCAATTGTTTCGCAAACAAGCACAGGCAAGATTCCTGTACCACAAGAGGGGTTTTGTGAGGTTTTTGAGGAGGGTTTTTTGGTGCGGGATTTATTGTTGCAAACGACGGATGAGTTGACTAATCTTTTGCGGGGTTTGAATGGGGAATATATTCTGCCTGCACCGGGTGGGGATTTGTTGCGGGATGGGGCTGGGGTGTTGCCAACTGGCAGGAATATTCACGCTTTAGACCCTTATCGGATGCCTTCTCCGGCGGCTTATGAAAGAGGGCGCGAAATTGCTCGGAAAATTATTGAGAAGCACCTTGAGGAAAAAGGGAATTATCCTGAGACTGTGGCGGTGATGCTGTGGGGTTTGGATGCGATTAAAACGCGGGGCGAATCTATTGGAATTCTGCTGGAATTGGTGGGGGCTGAACCTCTAAAAGAAGGTACTGGCCGCATTGTTCGCTATGAGTTAAAACCGTTAGCTGATGTCGGTCATCCCCGGATTGATGTGTTGGGAAATCTTTCGGGTATTTTCCGAGATAGCTTTGTGAATATTATTGAATTGTTGGATGATTTGTTCGTGCGGGCGGCGGATGCTGATGAACCGGAATCGGAGAATTTTATTCGCAAACACGCTTTAATTTTGCAGGGACAAGGTGTGCAGAATTATTCCGCAAGGTTGTTTTCTAATCCGGCTGGGGATTTTGGTTCTCTGGTTAACGATAGGGTTGTTGATGGCAGTTGGGAATCGGGGGATGAGTTGGGGAAAACTTGGGAAAGTCGCAATGTTTTTAGTTACGGGAGAAAGGATAAGGGGGAAGCGAGGCCGGAGGTTTTGACTCAGTTGTTGCAAGGGTGCGATCGCATAATTCAAGAAATTGATTCTGTGGAGTACGGTTTGACTGATATTCAAGAGTATTATGCGAATACTGGCGGTTTGAAGAAAGCCGCAGAAAAGCAGCGCGGCAAAAAAGTCAATACCAGTTTTGTCGAAAGTTTTTCTAAGGATACAACTCCTCGCAATTTAGAAGATTTGCTGCGCTTGGAATATCGAACTAAGTTGCTAAATCCTAAGTGGGCTAACGCGATGGCAAATCAAGGTTCTGGCGGCGCTTATGAAATTTCGCAGCGGATGACGGCGTTAATTGGTTGGGGCGGAACTGCTGACTTTACTGATGGTTGGGTTTACGATCAGGCGGCTGATACTTATGCTTTGGATGAAGAGATGGCGCAGAAGTTGCGGGAGGCAAATCCTGAAGCTTTTCGCAATATTGTAGGGCGAATGTTGGAGGCTAACGGGCGTGGTTTTTGGCAGCCGGAGGCGGATAAGTTGCAGCAGTTGCGCGAGTTGTACGAGTTGACAGATGAGAAGATTGAAGGGGTGGCAGTGTAGTTTTTTTAGTCTAAATATGTAGGGGCGGGCTAGAAGCCCACCCCACAATAGTTTCAAAATTTCTCAGGTGCAAGCATTGGAATTAATATTACCCACAGCCAGGACACGGCAGTGCCGTGTCCCTACCATTAATCGCGGTAGGGACACGGCACTGCCGTGTCCTCTATGTCTGAATGCAATCGGGAACGATATTAGAGGCGCGGCTATTAAATACCCCGATCGCCCTGCGGTTTCCCTACAGGAACTGACGGTTTATTGTTTGGAGAATTAAAAGCTCGATCGACCATATCTCCAAAGGGAACAAACTGCGGTGCAGATGATTGAGTTCCTGTTCTGAACGTTGTAACTGGCCCGCTGCCGTCTTGGGCAAAATTAATCAATCTCGTTAAAGCATCACCGGGATTTTTAGCATTGCGCTTGTCTAGGGTGAACAGCAGATTTTGAGAGTTGCAGCGCCCCCGTCCGTTCACGTAACAAACTACGGGCAAGTTATTAACAATTCCTGTTGTTAACTGCAAGTTGCTCAATCTCCCGCCATTCTGGGCAACAGCTTTGGTCAATCTATTGGAAACAATTTGACAGCGCTGCCAAGGTGTATATTCGCGGCCGAACTCGGTAGATTTCCACAGAATCATCGGGTCTGTCGTGACATTTCCGCGCCGCGCAATTGTGACAAAATTCCGACCGGAAGTAACGCACTGAAATGTTGTTTTAGTGTTATTCAAAGAGTTGCTGGCTGGAGCTGCTTGCACTTGGCTTGCAAAGGCGACAGTACCGGCGAAAACTAAAGCGGATGCTAATAAGGGTGCACTCAATTTCATAATAACTCCTGCCGCTAAGGCAGCTAAATTTATCTAGGAAGTCATAGTTGTAGGGACAGGGCAGTGCCGTGTCCCTACCTATTCAGATTCTGCTGGTTGGCTGTCGCACCCGGATATTTTTTAAAGATTAATATTAGCAATACTCCGGACAGTTTTTAAAGAGGGATACGATCGCTTTTGCAGCAGAGAAGTGAAAAAAGTGAGTGCAATCTGA
>NZ_JAUBRK010000185.1:0-1271 GCF_036701825.1 Microcoleus sp. MOSTC5
AAAAAGTGAGTGCAATCTGACCCCAAAATCAACAGAAAAAAAGGCACTCTTTTCGGTTAAGCTATAGAAACACACAAGCTCAACAGATTGCCTTATGAAAATCATTGAATCCATTTTACAACAAATGCCAGGGATTAGTCAACCCCAAAAGAAGTTTTTAATCACTTTATTCTCAACTATCTTGCTGGCTTATGGCAAGGTCAACTTTACAAATCTCAGTCGTTATAGTTGTTTGAGTGAAAAAACCTACCGTCGTCACTTTCTCAAAAGCTTTAACTTTCCACAATTTAATCAATATTTTGTGAAAGAAGCTTTAAATCCTGAACACACAGTTATTGCTATCATTGATTGTTCTTTTTTAAGAAAAAGTGGCAAAAAAACAGACGGTAAAGCTTATTTTTATAATGGTGTAGCTGGTAAATCGGAACAGGGATTGGAAATTTCTGTGATTTCTATTGTCGAAATTGAGTCTCGTTTATCTTATAGCTTAAGCGTGCAACAAACTCCATCACGTCCTCAAATAAAGCCCGGAAAAAAACTGCCACAAAAACCGAAGAATAGCTGGTCAAAAAAATCTCGCAAAAAACCGGAGTCTCAAAGCTCAACGCCTGACATCACAAGAGTTGATGACTATGCAAAACATCTCAAGAATACTCGTTGTTACTTCCCAACTTCTGTACGTTATTTGGTGGCTGATGGCTATTACTATCGCTCTAAATTCTGGGATGCTGTGCGGGACTTAAATTTAGAGTTTATTGGCAAGTTAAGAAGTGATGCTAACCTACGCTATCTCTATACAGGTGAACAAAAGAAACTGGGAGCTCCACGTAAATATGATGGTAAGGTTGACTGCCATGATTTGAGCCGTCTTAATTTTGTTAAAGACCTAAAACCGGGAGTTTCATTATATACATTGGTTGTGTGGAGTTCTTGTTTAAATTGCCAAATTAGGTTGGCTTGTATCTCTGAGGTTCAAGCCAACGGAAAAATGAAAAATGCTTTATTATTTAGCACTGATATTCACTTACCGCCTGAGCAAATTGTTGAATATTATCAGGCTCGTTTCCAGATTGAATTTATTTTTCGTGATGCCAAGCAATTTACGGGATTGTCTGATTGTCAAGCTCGTCATTTACCACGGCTTGATTTTCATTTTAATGCCAGTCTTATTGCCTTAAATCTAGCCAAACATGAACTTTCTAGTTGTCATTCATCTGCCAAGTCTTTTGTGTTTTCTATGGCTTCTTATAAACGTCTGGAATTCAATAAGC
>NZ_JAUBRK010000108.1:0-12263 GCF_036701825.1 Microcoleus sp. MOSTC5
CTGCCTATCTTTTTTTAGCACACTTGGGCTCAATCCTTACAAAGTATGGGTTTGGGGCGGGTTGTTACCCCCCCAGGGAAATATCACCAAATAACAGAAGTTAAATGCCAAAAAAAGCCAGTTAAAATAACAAAAAAAAAGCTCAAAAAATCGAGCGATACACAGACAATAGTCTATCAAGTAACAGGTGAAATAGAACCCCGCATTTCAGCAATCGAAGCGGAAAAAGTCAAAGCTGGGAGATTTATATTAGCCACAAATATTTTAGAGCCTAAAGTAGTGAGCAATTCACAGGTATTATCGGAATACAAAGCGCAGCAAAGTAATGAGAGAGGATTTAGATTTATCAAAGATCCGTTATTTTTTACTTCCAGCGTATTCGTGAAAAAGCCGGAGCGAGTTGAAGCAATCGGAATGAATGATAATGGGACTGTGTTTGTTAGTGTATAATTTAGCGCAAAGGAAATTGAGACAACAATTAGAAGCTACCAATGAGCAAGTGAAAAATCAGGTAAAGAAATTGACCGATAAACCGACAATGCGCTGGATATTTCAAGTGTTTCAGGCTGTGCACTTAGTGACAATAAATGGCTCGAAGCAGGTCAGCAATTTAACCCAAGAACACCAAGATATCTTGCGGCATTTAGGAGAGTATTGCTGTCAATACTATTTAATATTTTCAAGTGAATAACGATTGCGATCGAGGTGTAGATATTTGTGAATAATTTTCATTAATTAGTCAAGACAATTGGCTCTTGGCATAAGTTTCCTTGCTTCAAAATATGAGCAACCGCGATAAAATAGCAACATGAATATATGAAAAAAAGCCAATTATTTCAACTTACTTAGTTTAGGTAAATTTGACAAGCTTCTGTAATGCTAAAACTGTATAATTTCAGCCTAAAAGCGTTTGGCTTCCAAGTTTTCACAACTGATAAATAAATCCGACCCACCTCTGCGGAATGTGGGATCTAAAGCACGCTCTCTTAACCCAGCCCACGTAATATGCGATCGATATATTCAGCAAGCCCTATTTACATCTCAAATGGAATTGCTATAGTGAGTTTGGACGATCGCACCCCATGCCCTCTTCCTTGACAATTACCACGGCGAACCGATCATAGTAAAAGCAGCCCAATAATAAGGATGCGACAAATTTCGATCGCCCCTGGCGGTCAACTCCGACGGTAAAGGCAGAGCTTGATTGTTGCCCGATCGCCTCAAATAACCATCTTGCAACCGCACTTCACCCCGCAGCATCGCCAACTGCGCTTGCCGCAAAGCCTCAGCCTTAATCGGCGCCGTGCGCAACTGCTGGTAAAACTCAGTCATCAGCCCCAAAGTACCGACATCGCTGACATACCACAAACTCGCCAAAGCCGATTTTACCCCCGCGTGCACCGCCAACCCCGCAAACCCCAACTCAGCTTGTTCGTCTCCCACCGCCGTAGTACACGCACTCAAAACCAACAACTCCACCTGCGGGTTAGATAACTTCAACTGATCCAACTGATTCAACCGCAACTTAGTATCCCAAAACTGAATGTAAGAATTTTCTGCCCCCCCTGGCTGAAAATCGCCGTGAGTAGCTAAATGAATAATTTTGTATTGCGATTGATTGCGCTTATCCTTCAAATTTGCCAAAGTAAAAGCTTCATTGAGAAAAGACGAACCGGGCCAAATCTTGCCCACAATTGTCGATATTTCCAGTGGCACTGCCGGCAAAGGATTTTGATCGTATTTGGCCGGAAAATTCGACGCACCCATCGCCAAAACTTCAGAACTCTTAACATCGGCATAGCGAGTATCAGTTAAACTCAAACTTGGAATCAGCCCCAAACTGTACTTTTCTACCAAAAACTGCTTGCCGTCGTAAAGAGCAGCCAAAGGCAAAGTCCGCAAACCCGCATCCATCGAAAACACCAAAGTGTCAATCTTGTTAGCCTCCAGTTCCGGTTGCAGCGGTGCAATTAACCACTGGTAAAGTTCCTCGGCAGATTCCTTGTAATCAGCAGCATTCAATCTCCTGGGAGTTCTGATAGCATTAGTGAATTCTTTAGCAACTTGCAGCACTGTCTCGCGGCTTGCAGGCACGCTTTTAAAAACACTTTTGCCGTCTGGCAATAACAACACAAGTTCTAAATGTTTCTGTTTCGCCCACACGTAAAGGATGGCTGGTTTAACTCCCGTCAAGCGATTCACGCTGCTGAGAGTATCTCGAATACTTTGCTGCGTGACCGACTTTTGACCGAGATTCCCCCCAAAGTAACGTTCAAATTCCCGACCCTGAGTTCTATCCCTTTGCTGCACTGCGTCGATCGGATTTATTTGCCCGATCGAACTTGATCGAGAAATCTCAGGAACCCTGACATTCCCGATACTTCCTGCACTCCCCCCACTCGCCGGCTTCTGTGCAGTTGCCCCCCCGCTGCCGTTTTCTGTCGCCGCCGGCGCACCCTGATTGTCTGTTAACAGCGACTGCGACAGCAATACCGAGCCGGTCGCAGTCTCGTTCGACCCCACCTCAACAGACGCAGCAGCAGGTTCAGGCGAGACATTTGTGTTACTGCTCTTTGGCGCAGACGCTGCGGAGGGGAGACTCACCTCAGTCACAATTTGTTGAGAATTGGCTGTAGTTTTCAGTTCCACGCTGGTAGTTGGTGCTGGACTCGACACGATCGCCAGCGGCCCGATAGTAGTTGAGGAGGTGGCAGTGTTCGACTTCGAGTTTCCCGTCCCAACAGTCGCCACCGTGCAAGTGCCCGACGGGCAAGCGCTTTGAGAAAGCGTCAGCGAACCCGACCGAGCCAGGCCGTCTGTAGAAATTCTGACCTCGGCGCGCTCGGCTGCCGTTCCCGTTCCCGCAGCCCGAAACGCTCCCCCAGCATCGATTTCCACATCGCCGCCCGTATTGCCACGAGCTTTGATCGAAACAACTTCAACATCTTTCTGTCCGGTAATCTTGCTCGAACCGGCACTTCCCGACTGCGAACTGGAATTGATCACCCCTGTAACGATCCGCCCCGGCGCTGCAATCGAGATATCTCCCCCGCTTCTGGAACCGAAAGCATCGATGTTGCCGGTTTCTACCGCAGCGGCGCTGTCGATGTTGATATCGCCCGCCGCGGAAGCCGATCGAGATGAAAGCGTACCAGCAGTCAAGTTGCCTTGAGTGCTAGTGATGTTAATCCCCGCAGTCGAGGTAACGTCTCCGACGGCTACAGTACCGCCCATCAGAGAGATCGTGGCGTTATCAGTTCCGACGATCGCACCCGTTCCCACGATCGCGCCAGTGCCATTGGGGGATTGAATCGTCGTCGGATCTTGAAATGTCACCGTCACTGGTGTTGAATCTGGCGTTCCAGAAGCAATCGAGATCGCACCGCTACCGTCAGAACGCCCGATCGCGATCGAAGCAAACCCATTCCGCAGCGAGTTCAATTCCGCAGCAGTCAAGTTCAGAGCTTCGGTATCGCCAGAACCTTCAATTATAATATTTTGAGTGGGATCGGCCGGTTGCAGCACCAAATTGCCGTTGCTGGCGATCGAATTGTTGCCACCCGTCAAGTCAATATCGTTGCCGGTTAAAGTAATATTTCCCGGTGTTTTCGAGCCGCCAGCTTGGATCGCACCCGCAGTGACTCCATTGGGCCCCGTCAGCGTCACATTCCCCGCGCGATCGCCCCTCGTGTCGATCGCCCCTGCACTCACCGTGCCCTGTGCGGTAACGCTAACATCTCCCGCCTCCGAGCGTGGCACTTTGGCAGAATTGACAGAAGTGTTGATGGTGGGGGCAGTTCCAGTACGTAGCTGACCGGTTGTGACATTGCCCGCTGTGCTGGCGATGCGAATTTCCTGATTGTTGGTAGTGATATTTCCGGTTCTGATATTGCCGTCAGCTTTGAGAGTAATTGAGGCATTGTCGGCCCCTGTCAAGGAATTTGTGGTAGTGATTGTTCCCAAACCCGCCGGCGATTGAATAATTAGCGAGTCATAAAATGTGAAATCGTTGGCAATCAGAATCGAACCGATACCGTTGCTGCGGCCGATCGTAATTCCAGCAAATCCATTTTGCAAACTTCCGAGGTCGCTTGCCGTCAGATTCAAATAAATATTAGTGCCGACATCTCCAGAACCGCCGATCGCAATATTTTGACCTGGGTTCCAAGGTTGCAGTACCAAAAAGCCAGTGCCGCTGACTGAATTTTTATCGCCTTTAAAATTAATTTCATTACCAGTCAAAGTAATGTTTCCCGAACCTCCTGCGACGAAGCTCACTCCCAGAACATTCTGAGCTGTCAATGTTACATTTCCTGTCGCTTCCGGGCCGCTGGCATCAAGTTTTTGGGCCGTTACGTTCAGACCTTCGAGCAAAATATTCCCGCTGCTGCCGGTGCTAGGATTCGATGAAGAAATATTGGCGGCAACTGTTGTTCCCGGACTAATTAAACTAATATTTCCGCCGTTGCTTGACAAATTGCCCGCAGTAATTTGATTTCCCGAAATGGCAATCGCACCGCCTTGAGTGCTAATTGTATCGACCGCATTCATCGAAAAAACACCCGCCCCACTGCGATCGGCATCTGCTCTCAATGTCACCGAACCAGTAGTTGCTTGAAAGCTCAACTGATTGTCCGCCAAATCAGCAATTGTAATATCGTTGAGCGCTTCGAGAACCACATTTGTCGTCGCCGACATACTTTCCAAAGCTCTAGCCGAAATTGTCAGCGAAGGCTCAGAATTGTTTGGCTGTGGTGATGACGTTCCTGTTGACAAAATATTATTGTTGGCAATTATTGCCGCATCGCCGGTACCTTCTGGGGAATCTGTAATTAAGATATTTTCTGGATCTAAAAGCAAAGTCCCCAAACCGTTTGTCCCGGAAGTATCGACAGTACCGTTAAAAATCAATCTTTGCTTGCCCGAAACTTCCACAAACCCGCCAACACCTGCGGTTCCCGTTGCAGAAACGCCATTCGCGCTGATGCTGCCCAAAAATGCTGTTGTGTTGTCAGCCCAGACAAAAACTCTGCCGCCGTTGCCTGATTGAGTTGCGTTGGCAGCGATCGAACTTTTGCCATCCACGTAAGTCATTGTTGCATTCGGCACAGTTCCCTCGCCTCGGTAATCTCCCCCGAGCCGCACCGTTCCGCCGCCGTCCGGCCCCGAAGCCTCAATCTTCGCTCCCAACAGCCCTACCTTGTCGCCCAACACGTTGACGCTTCCTCCCGCGCCCCCCCTGGCAGACACGTCCGCATCACCCGCTACCAGCGCAGTTCCAGCACCTGCAGGCACTGTTGGGCCGCCTGTCAGCACGACATCACCTTGAGCGTTCGTAGTTATACCCGTAGCGTTAGCCACGCCGGGACCAGAGAGCAGCCGAGGTAAACTCTGGGGAGAGAAGGGAAGAGCTTCCGAACCCGACACTCCCGCAGCCGGAGAAACTTCTAAACTCAGCAAAAGTCCGTTTTGACTCAACCGCACCAGATTTTCGCCCGGAACAGCCGCCACAGTAATTTGACCGCCCGGGGCTGAAAGTTTGCCCGTACTGATGACCGTACCGCCCAGCAAAGTCAAATTTTGCCCGGTTCCGACAGCCAAGTTACCGGCATTGACAATACTCCCGGGCTGTGAGCCAAAAACAAAAGCATTCGGCGTTCCGACTAGGGCTGCGTAGTCGTTCGCCCCTGTACTGTTGAACCAACGGTCGTCAAAACCGATACCGCTAGCGGTGGTAGCAAAAAAAGACCCGGACACATCGAGTCGGGCATTTGCTCCGAAGATGATGCCTGCGGGATTCATCAGCAACAAGTTAGAATTGCCGCCGCTAACTTGAATTAGACCGTTAATTAAGGAAGCGTCCCCGCCGACAACGCGGCCGAGGATATTTTTTATGGTTGGGTTGGAGATGAAATTGGCAGTTTCGCCAGAATTCAGACCGAACCGAGTAAAACTGTGGAATAGATTTGCTCCGTCTCTGGAGGGAGTGCCGCCTTGAATGTCGTAGCGAGGGGGCGACCCTGTACCTGGGGCGATGACAGCGGTTCCGGTGCCGTCTGGGGCTGGAGTAATAGATTGTGCTGCAGCAATTTGAGATTGGGGATAAATTGCCACGAATACCCATCCGCTGCTATTTTCTTTGAGGAAAAGCAGGTTGGGGGAAAAATCTAACATCCAAAATCCGGCAATGGGAATTGCTGCCAGAATCGACCGCACAGCACGTTGAGCATTCATAAGTTTGCCTCGGTCTAGACCTTGATTCGAGTTTAAAATTGAGATTTTAGGTAAAAAAGAGTCGATCGCACCCCAATGCTGACACTTCCTAACGCTAGTTCTCGATCGCAAATCTTAAATTTTCAGTCTAAATTTAATTGTGTCACCAACATAGCAAAGACAGATAGTAAGTGTCGAAACCCAGGAAATTTAAACAGCGAAAATTATGAGCGATGGAATTGTGCGTCTGATCGGTTTAACTGGGGGCATCGCCACCGGTAAAACCGCTATATCTAATTATCTGAGAGATGCCTGGGGATTTCCGATTTTAGATGCCGATATTTACGCCCGCGAAGCTGTGAACCCAGGTTCGCCAATACTGGACTCTATTGTAGAGCGATACGGCGCCCTTATTTTGCTCCCCGACGGCAATTTAAATCGGCCAGAGTTGGGAAATATTATTTTTTGTAACGCAGCCGAGCGGGAATGGTTGGAACAACAGATTCACCCTTATGTCCGCCGCCGATTTGTTGAGGAAACCCAAAGCTGCATTGCTGCATTGACTCCGGTATCGCAAGGCACACATCACTTAAGTACAAAAACTCAAGAAACCGGGTTTGTTCACCGCGATCAAAAGCTAGAACGAAGTATTGTTGAAAAAAACTCCGGTTTCTGCGCCCCGACTGACACGTTGACTTTGGTTTTGGTAGTGCCGCTGCTGTTTGAAGCTAACATGACTGACTTGTGTACCGAAATTTGGGTGGTGTACTGTTCGCCGGAAGTGCAGTTAGAACGACTAATGCAGCGAGACGGCTTGAGTTACGATCGAGCTAATGCCCGCATTAACGCCCAGTTACCGCTAGCTCAAAAGTGTCAACAAGCTGATGTTGTTTTGGACAACTCGTCAACCCTCGACTCGGTATTCTTACAGGTAGATGCGCAAGTCAGTCGATGTGAGATTTGAGTTTTGAGATGTAAGATTGACTCCACGATTTTGTGAACGGGCTTTTTTTTTCAGAACCGCTTTCGACTCGTCCTTCGGAGCGGCGCGCCAGCCATCTTGAGACAAACCAAGAGAGACAAAAAAAGAAAAAAGGTTCACAATTCATTTGAAAATATCATAACAACCATTTATGAAGCTAATCTGAAGGATTAGACATTCCTTTCTTTCAGGAATATCGTGCACCAAAATATTTATATGTAGGGTGCTGATGACGCACCTCTGTAATCTGCTATTTTGTCTTTAATGCGAGGGTTGCTTCCTAATATCAATAAATTATGAAATTAATCTGAAGACTATGAAAAATTTATAGTTTGCGGTTTTCGTTTCCTTATTTGCAGAGTGTTTCAAGAGGCTTCCAGGGTGTCTACCATTTGAGATTTGAAATTTTAAAATTGTGAATCATTTATAACTACCAGGTTTGGGAGCACCGGCCTAGAGAGGCATTCTTTTTTTTTAGATGGTATTAAATTTTGCTGGTTTGCCGCAAGTAGCAGACAGCTCGAACTTGCGAGCGAACAAGCGAGCTAGATAAGGGCTTTCACCTGCTTTCAACAAAAAATAAAAAGAAGTGCAGGTGCCGTCAATTACTAATTGATGGTTTCGCTGCCATTAATTTTTTTTTATCCTGATAGCCGAGTACAGACTGCGTATCAAGAAGGGGAAAATACAAATACCAAAATTTATGATCGGCGTTTACTCTTCCATCCTGATGTCAAGCCTGTTACTGAGCAGCACCGCAGTTAGCGCTCAAAGCTTAGAAACTCGATCGACCTTTTTTGCTCAAGACAACTCTGCTCCAGACATTTTAACCGCTCTAGCCGACACTCAGACCTTTTACGCAGATAACGACGATAAAGATACGCCGCCAGAACGAGGAAGCGGGAGATAAAGGCGAAAAAAGCGATAATTGTCTGTTGGGAATTAGGTAATTACGGGGAGAAGCGAAAATTGGGATAAGAAGAGAAAAATTGAATATTTCCATCCATTAATTCAGGACTTAGGTACTGCGTACCAAAAAACCTATTTTTTAGCGGTATTTGACGACTCAAAACATAATTTTTGGCTGTTCCGGTTTTTTGGCTAAGCGTACTCAAGATATCAGATGCCACAAACAGGCGCGAAATGTTGCACTCAAAAAATAAAGGTAAAGCGCGAGTAGGAATCTTGCGCTTTACCTTTATTTTTTAAACTTTTGAAACTTTAATCTTCTTCCGCAGCTTCGCCACCAACAACGACATCGCGAATCCGCAAACTCGGGCCGCCGCAGCCTACCGGCAAACCGCTTTGTCCTGCCTTGCCGCAGCCGCCGGATTCATCCCAGTAGAAATCGTCGCCGATCGCCTCAATATCGGCTAAAGTGCTGAAAACATTACCCGAAAGAGTAACATCCCGCACCGGATTGTCGAGTTTTCCGTCGCGGATCATCCAAGCTTCGCCGGCACTGAAAGTAAACATTTCGCCGTTAGTCATGCCGCCTTGCCAATTGCGCGCATAAACTCCTTCTTTGATACCAGAAAATAAGTCTGCAACCGGTGTGTCACCCCGTTCGATCCAAGTATTCGTCATGCGGACGATCGGCGGATAATGATAATTCAAACAGCGAGCATTGCCAGTAGGCGTTTCTCCCAACTTGCCAGCAGTTTCCCGCGAGTGCAGCCGCCCCACTAAAGCGCCGTCTTTAATTAACTGAGTAGTAGTCGCGGGAGTACCTTCGTCGTCGTAGAAATAGCTGCCCCGGTGTCCCTCTGGCGCTGCACCGTCGAAAATTTGCAAGTTTTCTGGGCCGAACTGGCGGCCGAGGGTCATAATTTCCAAAATGTCGGGATTTTCGTAGGCCATGTCGGCTTCGGAAAGGTGCCCGAAGGCTTCGTGGACAAATAATCCGGTCAGAATTGGGTCGATGACGACGGTGTAGGTGTTGCCTTGGACGGGGGGTAAGGCTAGGGAATCTACGGCGCGCTGGGCGGCGCTGCGAACTTGAACATCGAGATCGGTTAAGTCTTCGTAGGCTTTGCGCGAACCGGTGGTTTCGCGGCCTGTTTGTACGGTTTCCCCGCTGCGGGCCGTGGCGGCAAAGCGCATTTCCATGTCTGCCCAACCTTGTTCGAGCATGGTGCCTTCGGAGGTGGCGAGGATGATGCGCTGGGTGCTGTCGCCGTAACGCACCGAGATGGTGGCGATACGGGGGTCAATGCTGCGCAGAATCGCCGCGTAGCGATCGCACAATTGCTTTTTGTCAATTAGGGGAACCAGACGCGGGTCTGTTCCTGTCAGCGGCAGCAAGCAAATATCTTGTACTGGGGTAACTGGTGCCAGAATCGTTTCTTCTTCGCCGATCAGTTTAGCCGCGGCGATGGCTTCTTCGATTCTTTCGGCGAGGGTGGAAAGTCGGTTAAAACTGGCAAAGCCCCAGCCGCCTTTGTGACAAGCTCGGACTTGGCCGCCAATTGAGACTCCTTCGCTGAGGGTTTCAATTTTTTCGCCTCGCAGCAGGATGTCGGTGCTTTCGGCTTCTTCGAGTCGAATTGCCAGATAATCCACTTGATTGCGGTAGCGTGCCATTAAGTCTGACAGCAGATTTTTCGAGTCGGCGATCGAGGTGGGCATAAGGAAAGCACGGTGTTTAACTGACTTCATTTTGCACTTTTGTCAGGGCGATCGTGCAAAATATCGCCCCAAGCGCGGAGATTGCGACTTATTGGTACGGTTCTGCCAATGTCGTTAGTTGACAAATGTGGATATCCTGTGGGTTAGGAGGAAGGCGCAAGAAACTATGCGGGATTTTTCGATCGTGCTGGTGCTTGAGTCTTAACTCCTGAACTTTCCTATACATAAATACTTCACCCTTCATGCCTCCGAAGGTGGGTTTATAACTGTGAATACTTACTTTTTACCGACAATAAGCGAAATTTTAGCCTCCGAAGGCCAAGAAAATGACCTGAGTCTCTTTGATGCGAAGTTGGCGGGAGAAAACAACCGCCATCGGTGTCCTGCCAGCCGTGGGGCTTCTCGGCTGAAAGCTGAACAGGAATGGTACGGGGCGATCGCAGCTTTGAATCAAATGCTCGACCGGCAAAAACCCGGACAAAAAACAGATGCCGATCGAGCAAATTGTCGGTCGACAATCCCCAATTCCTGTCAGGGATTGGTGTTGTCGGGCCCGTCTTCGGTTTTGACTGACCCTGAGAGGGCCAACGGCTTTGCCAATTGGATTTTTACCAGTATTCCCGACAACGATGCTGCTTTGTGGTCTTTTCGTGCTAGACAAACTTTAGCTCTACTGCCGGCGGCTGATGAGCAAATATCTGTGCCTGCGGCTGCCCCGGCTTTGGCTTTGGCGATCGGCGATCCTTTGGCGCACGAGCAGTTTTGTTTGGTTTTAACTGCTAGTTTTAGCCTGGTGATGGTTTTGGGTGAAAATTCTGCGGGAATTCCGGCTTTTCTATTTTCTTTCGACCCGCAAGTAGTAGCCAAAGCTTGGGAAGTTTTGCGGCGCAGGGTGACTGAAAGCGACTGTTTGCTTGTCAATTCTGATGGCAGCTTCAATTTACCAGTTCGCCAAGTAACTAATAATTCTGCTAAATTAGATGCCCTGTTCGAGCAGTTTTTGCCTGTTGCTCCAAATTATCAAACAGTGATGCATTTCAGCCGCTTGCTGTTGCATAATTTGCCGGTTGGGAAAGAGGAAGCAGGCCGGGTAAAGGATGAAAGAATGGATGATGGTTTGAGTCCGAGGCGTCAAAAGTTATCGGCTACAGATATCAACTGCAAATCTCCAATTCCTCTGGCTACTAAAGAGGTGGAATTGCTACAGGCGATCGCCCACGAAGTCCGCACTCCTTTGGCTACTATTCGCACGCTGACTCGATTGTTGCTGAAACGTCCCAAACTTGAGCCGGTGGTGGTCAAGCGTTTGGAAATGATTGATGCTGAGTGCACCGCTCAGATCGATCGCTTCGGTTTAATTTTCCGCGCCGTGGAATTGGAAATGTCGCAAGCCAAAAATTCGGGCGTGCAGCTAACAGCAATGTCCCTCGGTGAAGTGCTGCAAAATAGCATTCCCCGCTGGCAAAAACAGGCGGCTGTGCGCAACCACACTTTGGAAGTTATTGTTCCGAAAAAGTTGCCGGCGGTAGTCAGCGATCCGACGATGTTGGATCAAGTTTTAACTAATCTAATTGAGAATTTTACTCGAACTTTGCCATCGGGGAGTCGCATTCAGGTGGAGGTGACATTGGCGGGCGATCAGTTAAAGTTGCAGTTGGAATCGGAACACCTACCTGAAGGTAATGGCGCATCGACTTTTGCGGCTAAGGCGAATTCTCCTTTGCGATCGATCGGGCCTTTGTTGATGGTGCAGCCGGAGACGGGAAGTTTGAGTTTAAATTTGAGCGTGACTAAGAATTTATTTCGGGCTGCTGGCGGGAAGTTGGTAATTCGCCAGCGGCCTGAAAAGGGTGAGGTGATGACGGTATTTTTGCCGCTGCAATAATCATTAGGTGTAGTGGCGGGTTTTACCAACCATCTATGTCAGAAACGAACAATATAATAAACCCGCCCCCCCCCAACGACCAATCCGAATAGATATTTTTTAAATGGGATCGAACCTCATGTTAATCTGGGTTGTTGGTTGGGTGGAGGCGGTTTTTATAGATTGTTTGTGAGCATTAAATATTGTTGGTAAAACCCGCCAGCACGATCGCATTAATCTATTAAAATCTCGCTGAGTTTACTTAATAATTGCCTCATCCACCCTTCAAAAATAAAACATCGTACCGACTCGATCTAACTTTTCGCAAACAAACTGCCGCAAAAACGATCGTTTTTGCAACACCCCCTCCAACCAGAAACAGGCTTAACGCGACCAAAAACTGTTGCAAAACTTATCTCAAAATCAGTGTCTCAAAAACGTACACTGATAGTTATTGGACTTTGGACAAGAAGGAAAATAAAAAAGGATGAACGCGAAGTAAGGAATGAAAATTTAATAACACAAGCAAGGTATAATAAACAAATGAGTGAATATCAATGTACTTGACATTTCATT
>NZ_JAUBRK010000186.1:0-1269 GCF_036701825.1 Microcoleus sp. MOSTC5
TCGACAATTTTCGAGCTCGACTATTAGCTGGCTTTTCTAATTAGTTTTTATTATCACCTCAAACCCAGAAGACCCCTTATTGCCGTGTTGGTACTCGCTTATCAATTGCAATAGATCGCAGCCAATGGGGCTGTATTAATTTGTTCATGGTTAGCTTAATCTGGGAGCGAAGAGCAATTCCATTATACTGGTCATTGCTACCCAAATTGGGCAGCAGCAACTTCGAGGAAAAAACGGCGTTGCTGAAGTAGGGTATGATGATGTTAGATGGCGAGTGCCAAAAAATAACACTTTACAAAACGCAGAGCTTATGAAATGTCCTGAATGTCAGTCAAATCATGTTAATAAAAATGGTCATAAGAAAGGTAAACAGAATTATATTTGTGTCGGTTGTGGCAGGCAATTTATAGATTGCTATCAACCTCGTAAAGGTTACTCGGAGGAGGTGAAACGTGAATGTCTGAAAATGTATGTCAATGGGATGGGCTTTCGAGCAATAGAAAGAGTCAAAAATGTGCATCATACGACAATCATTACTTGGGTCAAACAAGTAGGAAAACTCTTGCAAGATTTTTATCACCCCGAAACAACTCCACAAGTGGGAGAATTAGATGAATTACAAACATTTGTCGGCTCAAAAAAAACAAAACCTGGTTGTGGACAGCAGTAGACCATTTTAAACCAGGTATTTTAGGATGGGTTTTAGGCGACCATAGCGCAAAAACCTTTGAACCATTATGGGGCGTTGTTAATAAATGGAAATGCCATTTTTATGTAACAGATGGGTGGAAAGTTTACCCGAAGTTTATTCCCGATGGAGATCAGATTATTAGCAAAACCTATATGACAAGAGTTGAGGGTGAAAATACAAGATTAAGACATTATTTGGCTCGCCTAAAACGAAAAAGTCTTTGTTATTCTAAATCTGAACAAATGCTAAGATATTCAATTCAGTTACTAATTCACTATCTAAAATTTGCAGATGTTCCAATTCCGTATCAAAATCAAAGAAATCATTCTCGCTTGTCTTCGATCGCACTATAAATTCATCATCCCTTGATTCAGCAACGCCGAAAAAACGACAAATCTACAGCAAGTTTTACCATTATTTTCATCAGATAAAGTCATCGTTTTAGGAGACCGTGAATTTTGTTCGATTGACCTAGGAAACTGGCTGAAGCAAAAGGGTGTATCTTTTTGCTTAAGACTGAAGAAGAATCATTGTATCGAAACAGAGGATTTAGTTTGGCAGCGATTAGATGAATTAGG
>NZ_JAUBRK010000187.1:0-1258 GCF_036701825.1 Microcoleus sp. MOSTC5
TCTAAATTTTATGTTAACAGAATATGGTATATTGGATGACAATTATTGAGTATCCAAAAAACATTTAATTAGAGTTTACCCTGCATGAAACTCAAACCTAAAATCACCATTGCCGACCATTTTTCCGACTTAGAAGATCCCAGAATTGAGCGGACGAAACATCATCAATTAATTGACATTATCACCCTCTCACTTTGTGCCGTGATTTGCGGTGCTGATACATGGGTGGATATCGAAAGTTACGGGAGAGCTAAATACGAATGGTTGAAGAAAATTTTAGAATTGCCAAATGGCATACCTTCACATGACACAATTGCACGAGTATTTTCTCGCCTCAAACCGGAGCAATTTCAGAAATGTTTTTTGAGTTGGATTCAATCTATTAGTTGCTTCAATCCCGGAGAAGTAATCGCAATTGATGGCAAAACTCTTCGCCATTCTTACGATCGGGGAGGAGATAAAAAAGCAATTCATATGGTCAGTGCTTGGGCGACCAGTCAAAGATTAGTTTTAGGACAAGTTAAGGTAGATAAAAAATCTAATGAGATCGCAGCTATTCCGGCTTTACTCAAAGTATTAGAATTAAATGGAAGCATTGTCACCATTGATGCTATGGGCTGTCAGAGGTCAATTGTGAAGTCAATTGTCGAACAAGAAGGAGATTATGTAATTACCTTAAAAAAGAACCAACCATCTCTGTATGCCAGAGTAGAAGAGTTGTTTAAACAAGCAATTAGACAAGAATTTTCGGGATTTACACATACAGCTTATTCGACAAATAAAGAAAGTAATCACGGTCGCTCAGAAATCCGACATCACTTAATGTTAAGTGACATCAAAGAGCTGATTGACCCCGACAATCAATGGGAGAAACTTCACAGTATAGGCCTGATAGAATCCGTGAGAATAGTGAAGGGAAAAACAACTATTGAAACTCGTTATTATATTAGTAGTTTATCAAATGATGCTCAAAAACTTGGTGAATCAGTCCGCAGCCATTGGGGAATTGAAAATTCTTTACATTGGGTATTAGATGTGGGTTTTCGTGAAGATGATTGTCGGATTAGAAAAGATAATGCTCCGCAAAACTTTGCTATGATTAGACACATCTCGCTTAATCTTTTGAATCAAGAAAAAACCTCAAAAACCGGAGCAAGAAATAAGCGACTTCGAGCCGGGTGGGATGATGAATATTTGACTAAGATTTTGGCTGTTGCAGTTAACTAAATTCTCACGAATAACTCATTAGTAACTATTA
>NZ_JAUBRK010000188.1:0-1206 GCF_036701825.1 Microcoleus sp. MOSTC5
ATGAAAATCCATGAGCTTAGCCTCTAGCATAAAGTTCATATATTATACAGTTTACACCGCAAACCCAGAAGACCCAAATTAGGAAAGTAGCCGCCAGATTTGATGTGAGTAAAGGGTTTGTTCAAAAAATTTTAAAACAAAAACAAACGACTGGTCGCGTTCAACCCAGAAAACAGGGTGGAAGCCTTAAAAGCGTGTTACACTCGCGCACAACTGAATTGACCCAGATGGTAGAAAAATATCCGGATAGCACCTTGTCAGAATACTGTGAATATTGGCTTATGAACTACAAGGAAGCTATCAGCCCTAGCATGATGTGGATCGAACTAAAAAAACAAAATTTGACCCGAAAAAAAAACTATACGCAGTAGCCAGTCGGCCACTGAAAGAGTGCAAAAATTGAGGTGTGAATATTGGGAGAAAGTGAAAAATATTGACCCTGACAACCTCGTTTTTTTGGATGAAATGGGCGTTTTATTGGGTTTAACACGAACCCATGCACGTTCAAGATGTGGTAGTAGAGTCTACGACTTAAGCTGTTCAGCATCTAAAACGCATATTGCATAGTATAATATGATGATATTTATCAAAAGTCAATGCCTACTAAAAACTTCCTCAGTTCCGAGACAAAAAAAAGTCTACAACAAGCATTAAAAGAGCATGAGCATCCAGATATTAGGCAAAGAGCCTTGATTTTTTTGTTACTAAATAACGGAAATACACAAGCTCAAACTGCTGAACTAATGGGATGTTCTCTGAGAAAAGTTGCTTATGGGAGCAGACATGGTGAGCCTGATAATTTAGACAGCTTCAAAGATAATCGGATGAAGGGTAACTACCAAAAAGCTACAGAAGAATACATTAATTTACTCCTAGAAACCATTGAAGTAGAACCTGAAAAATATGGCTATGAATTCGGGAGATGGACAACAGCTAGACTTGCCATATATCTAGAACAAAAGACAGGAATAGAGCTGAGTAGCACCCAAGTAAGGAGGATTTTAAAATCAAAAAAGTATGTTTACCTCGCTCGCTAAATATAGCTTAGAGGATAAGCAAGACACCGTAGAGAGGGGTTTATTTAAAAATAAATTAGCTGAGTATCTAAGAATAGCATTCATAATCTCCCGCTCTTCTACAGGTATGGTTTTGGGATGAAAGTGGATTTAGTTTGAGGGTAATTAGAAGGAAGAATTGGTGTAAAAA